>JBNNDZ010000351.1:0-3240 GCA_050285865.1 Puniceicoccales bacterium | reverse complement strand
GCGTTGGCAGGCGTTCCTGAAGTGGCAGATCGCCCGCGCGCGTGCTTACTAGGACTCCGGCGAAACTGGCCTACGCTACCTCGATGGCGACGGCTCCCGTTTCTGTGTCAAACTGATGAGCCGCGTTTACGGCGGCATCCTCGGAGCCATTGAACGCAAGCAAGGCGACGTGTTCAGCGGCCGCTGTTACGTGCCAACTAGGCGCAAGTTGGCCATCGCGGTGGGTTGGCAGCGGTGAGGCATCAATTATACACTGAAAAGTGACGTATGGCCGCCCGGAGGTCGGACGCTACCACTATGGGGGCAGGCTCAGAATGGTCGCCCAGGGTCGGCTGCTACCGTTGCAAGGCGATGGGCCGCCCGGAGGTCGGCCGCTAACGTATTGCTGGCTCGGTTATGATCAGCCCAGGCTTACTTGCGGTGCTTCGCGCACGGCGGGCTCGACGTCGAAGAAATCCTCGGGCTGGAAGCCGAACATCGACGCCACCATGCTGCTGGGAAACTGCTCACACTTGTTGCGGTAGTCACGCACGTTGCCGTTGAAAAAGCGGCGGGCGGCCTGAATGCGGTCCTCGGTGTTAACGAGCTCCTTTTGCAACTGGAGAAAATTGTCACTGGCTTTCAGGTCTGGATAATTCTCCGAGATCGCCAACAGCTTGCCCAGCGCGTCGACGAGTTGTTTTTCGTCCCGTGCCTGGTCGCCAACCTTACCGTTATTGGCGTAGCATTGATTGCGCAGTTCGGTGACGCGCTCCAGCGTTTCGCGCTCGTGGGCGGCGTAGGCCTTGACCGTCGAGACGAGGTTGGGAATCAGGTCGTAGCGGCGCTTGAGCTCGGTATCGATATCCGCCCAGGAATCGCGAATGTAATTACGCAGCTTCACCAGCGCATTATACTGCGTGAGCACGTAGATGAACGGGAAGCCGACAACCACGACGGCGACCGCGATGACGATGACCGTGCTGTTGCTCATTGGGCGTTCGAGAAAAGGTAGTCCGGCACACGCTTGCGCACTTCGATCAGGCGGCCCAGGTTCGGGGCGAGGTCTTCCGGCTTCAGGCGGCGTTTGAAAAACACACAGAGGACGTCGCGTTCCAACTCGATTGAGATGTCGTCGTTGCTGAGCAGGTATTGCATCATCTGCGCATTAACGACGTCGTAGGCGAGCTTCTTATCCTTGGATTTCACGAAGAACTTGCGCGAGAACTCAGCGGACTCGAAATCGATATCCTCAAAGCCGACCATTTGGCCAAGTTTTTCGAGGACGCCTTCGCGGTGGATTTTAAGTTCCACAAAGGTGCACGGCAGGCGGCAAATGAAGATCGAGTAGTAGTGGTGGTGCGTCTGGCGGTTGCCCTTGGAGTCCGTCGTATGCGTTTCAGTGTGGAAATCAAAACATTCGATCTTAAAGCCATGATAATCGCCGTGAATGCGGTTGAAGGCATAGCGATTCGTTCCCCGGAACACGTCGAGGAACTGGATCTGCTTGCCCAGAGCATGGTCTTTGTCCGGCGAAAATGCCAAACCGAGCTGCTGGGCGACCGCCCCAACGGCTTCCCGCCGCTTCTTCGCCAAGTAGTGGTTGACGAAGAAGACGACGCCGAAAAAGAGGATCATCACCGCGATCACTCCGAAAATCGCGGTTGGGTTATTCGAGGAGATGGCGGCGAGGATGTTCATTGGCGGTGTTGATTACATTAGACCCACTCTTCGGCTTGCCAGGAGAGGGCTTGGGCAAGCTCTTTGGCGAAAAATGGTCCCCGGTAAATCATCCCGGTGTAAACTTGAATCAACTGGGCCCCGGCATCGAAGAAATCGCCTGCGGATCGTTCGTCGACGATGCCGCCGACACCAATAATCGGCAACTTCGCCCCGACCGACCGGTGAATGTAATTCACAATCTTGATCGAGCGCTGATGGATGGGACGCCCCGAAAGACCGCCAGTCTCGTCCTTATCACCGAGGTCGAATGGACGCTCCACAAGTGTATTGGTGGCGATAATGCCGTTGGCACCGGCTTCGAGCGAAGACTCAATAACGTCGTCCAGTTCGCGGAAAGTAAGATCAGGGGCGATTTTGACCAGAATTGGGATGCGCTCCTTGCCGAGCTTGCGCGCGCGGTCGCGGTCGGCCTCGATTACAGCGCCGACAAGGCCGGTCAGGTAGTTTTTCTGCTGTAGCTGGCGCAGGTCCGGCGTATTCGGACTGCTGACGTTAATCGCAAAGTAGTCGGCGTGGTCAGCCAGCAAGTTGTAGCTGGCCAAATAATCGTCCACAGCCTGATCAATCGAGGTAACACGGCTCTTACCGATGTTAATCCCCAGCGGAATTCGGCGCTTGCGGGCGGACGGGCCGTTTGCGAGACGCTTGGCCACGGCCTCAGCACCCTCATTAGGGAAGCCCATGCGGTTGATGACGGCCTCGTGCTCGGGCAAGCGGAACACGCGGGGCTTCTGGTTGCCCGGTTGCTCTTGCGCGGTCACCGTGCCGATTTCTACGTGGCCAAAGCCGAGCGCAGCCATCGCCTGCCAGCATTGGGCGTTTTTATCAAACCCGGCAGCCAGACCGACTGCATTGGGGAAAGTCAGCCCAAAGAGCTCAATCGGCGCGCCGCGGCTGGGCCGGTTGTACTTTTCCATTAACGCGAGCGCCGGGCCCATGCCCGAAAGCATTTTCAGCCACCCCAGGGCTCGCTCGTGCACCTCTTCCGCATCTCCACGGAACAAGGTTGGCCGAATAATTGATTCGTAAAATGCGCCCATAGTAGATTTACAGCAAGAAAATCGGCTAGCAGCCAGTTTGGGGCCATAGCTTTAGAAAAAAGTGAATCCTGTCCACTTTTAACTTGGAAAGGAAAAAATATCTCCATGTAACCTTGACGCCCATTAAAACACCCCCAACGTCCCAATCTTACTGAATGCCCCTGTGCATAGCTCTCACGAAAACGCTTTAGAAGAACAACATGCCTAAATCAGCTCCCAAACTTGAGTGGTGCATTGTCCGCCTCGGCGAAGACATGAACTGGTGGGTCGAAGAAATCAGCGACGACGTTCACTGGGACGTCGACGGACTGAGCATTATCGACCCGCGCCAGATCAGCCACCTTATGGACCTGGTCGACCCCCTGCGCGACTACGACTTCCAAACCTCCGTATTTGAAGACGCGTTCTTCAAGTTCCGTATCGACAAGAAGCTCGACGACGAGCGTCTGCGTCTGGTACGCACCAACGACAGCCTCTT
>JBNNDZ010000350.1:0-8584 GCA_050285865.1 Puniceicoccales bacterium | reverse complement strand
ATCGGCCCAGCTATGCCATTGGAGCTTCGAGCGATCATAACTCCAACCTTCGCGTGCAATCGGTTCGATACCGGAACTCGTTTTACAAGCGAAGAATGCGATGATAAAAATCCAGCTCCAAACCGACAGCCATGCTGATTTTTTTCCACGTAGCGTATTCATTGAACCACAACTGTTGAATGCGGCTAATGGGCGATGGAAAGGAGAAAGTTGGTAGAGGTACATTGACGAGATAAAGACCTGGGAAATCCCGGAAAAACGCAGAGCGATCGGCGAGAATAACAGGGGAATGGGGTTAAACAAATAGGGCTTGCATCAAAACAATGCCAATTTACTATCCTATGTTAGTTGGTTGTCAACAATACAATTAAAACTATTCACGAGAACCCGCCAAAGACACCATGCCCCAGCCTAACATACTTCTGATCACCACTGATCAACAACGCTTCGACCACCTCGGAATTGCCGGATTAAAAGGAATCGGAACACCAAATCTGGACCGACTCGCTACGGAGGGCATGCATTTCAAGCGAGCTTACTGCCCCTCCCCTATCTGCACACCAACACGCCTCTCACTGCTCACTGGTCTTTACCCGTCCACCCATGGCGGTTACTCGATTGGCGTCTCGCCGGATCTATTCCCTACACGCACGATCCCAGCAGAATTATCCCAAAACGGATACCGCACAGGAATCATTGGTAAAACGCATTTTGTCGCACGCCCTGACGAGGAAGCACATATGGCAGGTGGCATGAAACCACCTGTAAATTTCTTCCGCGAGTGGGTGGGTCCGTATTGCGGCTTTGATTACATCCAAGGCAGCACCGGACATACTATTAATCACATTCCAGGCATGCACTACCGCACCTTCTTGGAAGACGCCGGGGTGGACTACCAGGAATGGTTCCCACAGATGGGGCCCGACTATCATCACGGTCAATGTGGACCGTGGAATATTCCTCAGGAATTCCACGACACGCACTGGGTCACCGATCGCACTAAGGACTTCATTAAAAAGTCCGCAGGCAAGCCCTGGTTTTGCTGGGCCAGCTATCAGGATCCGCACGAACCCTTTGTTTGCCCAGAACCGTGGTATTCATCGGTAGACACTGATTCCATGGAAGAACTACCTGGCTTCCGAAAGGGCGAATTTGACGATAAGCCGGAGATCTATCAGCGCATCTTCGATTGGAACATCGAGGGTATCGACGACGGAATCGGCATACCTTGCGTATTTTCCAGCAAGAAAACAGAAGAAGAAAAGCGCAATGCCCTTCAAGCCACGTTGGGCATGATCGCCTTCTTGGACTACAAGCTAGGCGAATTGCTTGATACGCTGGCGGCGACTGGCCAACTTGATAATACGCTTGTCGTATTTACCAGCGATCATGGTGAGATGCATGGCCACCATGGTCTTTGGGGCAAAGGCTTGACGGCATTCGAGGATTGTCAGCGTGTGCCACTACTCATCTGGGGGCCTAATCTTCTGTCGAAGAAAGGTCCGTCCGATGCTCTCGTTTCGCTGATCGACCTTCCGTCTACCTTTCTGAGTCTGGCGGGCATCAAGGACTATCCCCATATTCAAGGGCAGGATTTGACCCCGATATTTCAAGGCAACGAAGACAGCGTGCAAGACTCAGTGGTCGTTGAATGCCGGGCTAATCAGCAGCACCTGAATCAAGTCACGCTAATCACCACGCGCTATAAGCTAATCATTACGAAAGGCTTTGCGCTCGGCGAACTTTACGACCTGGAATTGGACCCCAACCAATATGAGAACCTTTGGGAACGTGAGTCGCATCAAACCGTAAGACTTCAGCTCCTTGAAACACTTGCCCGTAAGCGCATGGAGGCCGAGCCTGCCTTTTCGCCGCGAACCACGTTCGGATGATCAGTCTTTTTGAATCCAGAAATTTCCTTCTGTGACCATGGGCCAATCGTCCGTTCGGAATACCGGCGCTGGCAAACCAGCGTTATTGACCAGATTTGTACCCATCGGTGCATCCGCCCAGGAGTAACGCACTGCAACTGGTTCTGGCACTTCCGGGCTGCTCACAACAACAGTCTCACCATCGATTCTTGCGCTGGCCCAACACCATTGCCGATCCTCGCCTGCGATCCAAAAATTGCGTAGTTGCTCGCCACCCTTTACTGCGAGACCATCAGCATGATCAAAATACAAGCGAACTTGTGAACCTTCAATCTCCTGTCGCTTGAACTCAGGGCCAGAAAACGCCAAGTCACGGCCATACGTATCGGCCAGAGCAATCAACGCCAAACGGTGCCCCAATGGCAGCTTGTTGGGATAGTGGACATCGTCACCCGGTTTCATCAGATCATCCGTCACAGCCATCTTAGTGTGCGGCACGGATAAACTCATCAACTGCGCCTCTTTGATTTCGCCATTCTTATAGTCTCCAGGAGTTCCCTCAAATGCTTCTCCATGCCCATAGGCGATTTGCACGAAATAAAATGGCAAATCCGGGGTGTTCCAAAGTTCCCGCCATTCCGAGATCATTACCGGGAAGCGCTCACGATATGCCGCCGCCATGTTTCCGTCGCTTTCACCTTGATACCAAAGAATGCCGCGCATCGGAAATGGCGCAATGGGTTCAATCAAGCTCTCGTATAAATGCGCTGGCTGGTTCTTTTGAGAGATTTCAAATTCAGGCTTTGGCATCCTTGGTTGTTCCTTGCCCGCCTCCGTTGACTGCTCTGCCTTTTGTTTCCATTTCCTCAAAGCGTTCACATAATCGAGCACGTGCAACAGCTCAGGCACTCGCTCACTTTTCAGCAATTGCTCACCTTCCAGAATTGGCTGAAACGCAGGATTCGTCTCATGCGCATGCATACTCGTCCACGTGGTAATCATTGTGCCGCCCCGCCCAGCCATCACAATGCCCACCGGCACGCCAAGTTGACGGCGCAAATCAGTGGCAAAAGCATACTGGATCGGCTTCCAGCGCTTCACCTTCTTCATATCGCCGCCGAAATCCGCATTCGTCCAGCGGAATCCTTCAACAAGTCGATCTCCATCAGGCAGCACGCGAATCTTTAAATCGGTCATCCGCACATCTGGATAATCACCTTTTGATATCCATTCCTCGAGGTCGGGGTCGATGTCCATGCGACCACCCATATTGGATTGCCCGGAAGCCATCCAGACTTCGCCCATCAGGACATCGCGACACGTGATCGTCTTGCCAGCACTGGCGACCTTCAGTTCCATTGCGGGACCACCAGCCAACATCGGCTCGAGCACAACTTTCCATCTCCTATCATCACCGGCAACGGTTTCGCTACGTTGGCCGCCGAGCTCGATCGACACCTTTTCTCCGGCTGGTGCGATGCCCCAGATTGGCAAAGGCATTTCCTGTTGTAGAATCAATCCATCTCGAAACATTCCCGCCAAACGAAGTTCGTCTTCGACTAGTTGACGGTCACTTTCCTCCGCCGCCATGAAATAACCAGCCTTCAAATCAGACGGACGCAGTTCCTTGCCTTTGGATGTCGCAAATACCGAATACAGTCCTGGCTCATTCAATTGAAAGCCGATGGTTTTAGTAATTGGCTCCGTAACCCCAGCAAACTCGAGATCACCAATCGAGGATTCCTTCCCAGTTACTTCATTACGTAAATAAAACGTGTATTTTGTCTGCTCCGGTGCGCCGCCAATTACCGAGAGTTCCGTCTCTCCACCAACATGGATTAGACGCTTTGCCCCCAAAGCAGTACGAATACTTCCTGTCGCATCAGTAGAAGCACGCAATTCCCAACCCGTTGGCAACATGCCAGGAAAGCCTAACCGCCGAATGCGCAACGTGTGCTCTCCTGCTTTTAAAAAGATATTCGCTTCTTTAAACCAGTTCGACTGGCCCGGAGGTGTTTCATCCAAATCCGCACCATAGGAAATTCCCAGTCGGGTTATCGTTTCCCCATCAACAAATATATCACGTGCCCATTCGGGCGGGGAACCGGTAAGCCAAAGCTCATACCAGCCACTCGATGGGACTTCGATATCATATTCAACCCAGCCTGCGGCTTTGAATCGCTTCCCTTTCTCCGCAAGCAGTGTAGAAATCTCTTCCGGCCTTCCTTCCAGATCATGACGATCGAACGACCAACCATCCCTAGATATGACGTCATCCGCTGTGGCTATATCGCCGTAAATCGGCGGTAGAAAAAGCAGAGCGAATAAACAAAAGGCCGATGGGAACAAGCGAGTTTTCATATTTCAAAACGGGTGGGGTTCACAAATTCTCGACAAAAGCAATGCCCGGAGCATCTTTGGACAAGTAAACGAATGAACTTTATGTCGTTGCATATCCATATCACTATCATATGTGATGGGTAAAGTATAATTTTCTCGCCCATACCCCATCCTGCGATGCGAATACCCCAATTACCGATAAGTTTATTTCTATTTTTTATTATGAGTGGACTAGCAGCTGAGGAAAATTCTGAAGAAAAGTTAGAAGCATCCGGATGGCAGCCAGTTCACTACAAAACAGTCGGCGACACCCATTTGAAATTCTGGCATTTACCACCCCAAACAAATAACCAGACAAAGCCGGCTGCTGCAATGGTGCTCTTCTACGGTGGAGGTTGGCGAGGGCGAAACCTCACTCACTTCCGCAGACAGGGAGAACACCTTGCGGGAAAAGGCATGCATGTTTTCCTACCAGACTACCGCGCATGGAAAGCCTACGGAGGGACACCTTTTGATTGTGTAGAAGATGCAAAAAGTGCAATGCGCTACATCCGCCAACACGCAGCGGAGTTCAATATCGATCCAAACCGCATCGCCGCAGGAGGCGGATCTGCAGGTGGCCATCTAGCCGCAGCATGCGCGTTGGTTCCTGGACTGAATTTCCCGCAAGACCCTGATTTAAGCTGCCGTCCAGATGCGCTGGTTCTATTCAATCCAGTTTATGATAACGGCCCCGGTGGCTATGGCTATAATCGAGTAAAAGACCGCTGGACCGAGATTTCGCCCATGCATCACATTAACAGCAATGCCCCGCCAAACATTGTTTTCCTGGGCACGGAAGATGACTTGATTCCCGTTACGACGGGTGAATTGTGGAAAGCGAAAATGAATGAGGCAGGCGTTCGCTCTGAGCTCTATCTATACAACGGTCGCGGTCACGGATTCTTCAACGGTGGTAAAGAATACACCGATACCGTTGAGAAAATGACAGCATTCCTCGAATCGCTCGGTTACTTGCAGTAAACCATAAACTCGAATTCCACGTCCATGAAGCAACGAATCACACTAGCTTCTATCTTCTGCGCATTGAGTCTGACATCCTTAATGGCCGCAACTTCAACGACTCCTGATGACGCGTGGAGCATCCCCGTTTACGAGCAAACATTGGCCATCGAAGGAGATCACGTGGACGTCTCAATCGCACCAGTCTACAACGGGAAATCTTGGGCATTTACTGCACGTTGGGACGATAATTCGCCCAACAATCTTAACATGCGCGATGCCATGGCAGAGCTGGGCTTGAAGCCGCAGATGCCCGATTTGCCGGCCGTTTCGGATCGTCGTCATGGGGGATTCAAGCAGCCATCAGGGTATTTGCGAGTTCAATCAGAGTACCCGCGCTGAAATCCCAATCTTCGTTCGACCCGACCTCGGCAGTTTTGGACGGATCTTGAGCGTTCTCGCGGACGACGAGGGCTGTTTTGAACCCACATTCACGTGCAGCGCGTAGATCGTAGTCGTGCGCGGCAATCAGCATCGCATCATGAGGTTTTACCCCCAACACCTCGCAGGCACGGAGATAGGCTTGCGGCATTGGTTTGTAGGCTCGCGAGATATCCGCACCGACGACCGTATCCCACGGCAAGCCGCCGTGTTTTGCCATGTTCACCAGAAGTCTGGTATGGCCATCCGACAGCGGTGCAACGACAAACCGTTCCTTCATTTTGGATATCCCTTCCACAGAGTCGGGCCACGGCTTGAGGCGATGCCATGCCTGATTAAGGCGGCCCAATTCTGCGTGAGGCAACTTAGAGATCTTCAACCCGAATTCCTCCAGGGTGCCTTCCAGGTTAGACAAGTTGACCTCGTCCAAAGTGGCAAAGGATTGCAGACCCCGGCGAATAGGATCGACAGAACTGTCGTATCGTCCGACCCAGGCATCGGCCAACGCGCCGGCGTCAATGTGCGCTGCGTTGTTGCGCTCCAGAAACGAGGTTACCTCTGCCGCAATGCTGCCGCGCCAGTCGACGACCGTTCCCAGAACATCGAAGAACAGAACCTCAGGTTTAGTCATTCAAGCTCTCCATTTTCTAGATGATTGTTTCCTGTCAGTCGCGATAGGAGGGGTCCGTTTTGTCGAGTTGCCGTTTCAGATAGTCGAAATGCGCAAATGCCTGGTCTCTGTAGGGGAGCCAGCCGTCGGCTGTCTTCTGCGCCAGGTCGTCGGACATGATACTGAGCGAACGTCCCGTTGAATAAGCGAGAACGAGGGTCTTGGCCGCGCGTTCCAGGAAATACAGTTCTTCGAATGCTTCCGCGACTGTTGGGCCGGTAACGCTGACGCCGTGATTTCCCATGAGGAGGGCGCATTTGTTTCGGAATGCGGCAGCCAGTCGCTCACCTTCTTCCGCATCGTTGGCGATCCCGTCGAAATCCAGGTCGACACCGAGTTTTCCGAAGAAACGCGCTGTGTTCTGGTCAATGGGCAGCATTTCCGGATTATACAAGCTTGCAAGTGCAGTGGCATAGGGCGGGTGGCAATGCAGCAGGACACGGGCGTCAGGACACTGACGATGCACTGCTCCATGGATAGTCCAGCCGGAGGGATCGGGCGCATTCGGTCGGGACATCACGCTCGCGTCGTCCGCATCGAGAACAATAAGGTCGCTCGCTCGCATTTCGCCAAAGTGATGCCAGCGCGGGTTCATCAGAAAGCGTGTCCCATTCGCGGAAACCGCGGCACTGAAGTGGTTGCCAACGGACTCATGCCAGTCAAACAGAACGGTCAGTCGAAAAGCTGCTGCCAGATCTATCCGCAAGGACTGAACCTCGGCCGCGCTCAACTCCATGGTCGGGGTAGGGGAAGCCGTCTCTCTCATCAACATCTCTCTGCTTATGTAAGTTTGAATCTCGAAAGCAATTTTTCGTTCGGCGCTTTATTTTTTTTCAAAAAAATCACATAGTTGGAAGATGGTAAATTCTAATCCAGCATAATCATGAGGTTATATAAATGAGGCGCGAGATTCCGCCACTTCGCCTTCTCACGACCTTCGAAGCGGTTCTGCGCACCGGAGGCGTGCAGAACGCCGCTGCGGAGTTGAACGTGACTCAACCCGCGGTCAGCCAGGCGCTGCGAAATCTTGAGGACCACGTCGGAACAAAGTTACTGGATCGCCGGGTCCGGCCGGCCGCGTTAACGGAAGCCGGACGGATCTTGCTTCAGGGAGTTTCGAGCGGATTCGATCAGATCGGACGGGCGGTGGATCATGTAAAGGCGATGGATAGTGCCGACCAAAATATAGTGACAGTGGCCTGTACCATCTGTACCGGCACCTATTGGCTGATGCCGCGCCTCGCCGAGTTCTATAACCAGCATCCCGAAATTACCGTGAAAGTCTCGACCACGAACTTGATCCCGCAGTTTGCCTCCGAAACGGATCTACTTATTCGCTATGGTTCCGGAGACTGGGCCGATGGCGAAAGCGAGCTTCTGTTTCGCGAGCGCCTGATACCAGTCTGCAGTCCGGACGCCATGATGCGTCTCGGCAACGGCGATTTGGCAAAGGCGACTTTGCTGCATGTCGAGGCTGAGGATGAATGCTGGCCGAGGTGGGATCAATATTTCGAAGCTATGGGCCTTTCCGGAAGCGGGCAGGGCAACCGGACGTTCAGCAACTACGTTCAGGCCACCCAGGCTGCGATTGCCGGGATGGGAGTGATGCTGGGATGGGTTTCAAATTCAAGCGACTTGCTGCGGCAGGGGCAGCTTGCGGTGTACCGGAACCAACCGCTGTTTCCAGATGGCGCATTCCATCTGGTTCGACCGAAACACAAGGAGGCGAAGGCAGCAGCGACGACGCTGGCACGACATCTCCACCGCTGCGTCGCCGACACCTGTGATGGTAAATAACGCTCGTCGCTCTGGCTAGGCTTTGTGGACAAAGGTTGACGTGAGACTCGCGGATTGATTGTGATTTTTCGTGAATAAGGGATCCCTGAGACAGAGGGGCATCAGACTGCCTCCGATTATCATCGGAGGCACTTGTTTTTGAATGTTGGTTTTGGAAACGATCGCGAAGATACGCCGTGCCTATTTTGTCCAGGGCGCTCTTTCCCTTCGCAGGAAGCATCGTCCCGCCCGGTCAAATCTCCACTCTGATTTCGCAGGTTCTTATGACTCGAGATATTTTGGGACGATCTCGACTGCGGGCGTTCTCACCTTCGGCCGCCCGTTTCTGGCCCTCGATCCTTGACAGAGGTGGTCGCGAGATTTCGGACCAGTTGCGAAGCTGTAGCGACTGACGAAGGAATATCCCAGATGACGAAGCGGAAACGCTATTCGGCGGAGTTCAAGGCCAAGGTTACGCTTGAAG
>JBNNDZ010000349.1:0-8295 GCA_050285865.1 Puniceicoccales bacterium | reverse complement strand
GAAAGTCGGCGTTGCCCTGCGCGACGACATCAAGCGACTCCAAGCGATCGAGCGCTACGAGCCCGCCGGCTTCGTGGAAATCAGCGAGATCAGCCGCCGTCTCGGCATTGAAAAGACCGGCCTACGCAGCCTGATCGGCATGTTCCTCGGTGTGCGCATTTCCAAGAGCGCCCAGGTTTCCAATTGGGCCCGTCGCAGCCTCAGTCATAAGCAAATCGTCTACGCCGCCACGGACGCCTGGATGAGCCGCCGCCTTTACCAACTCGTCGTCAAAGCCGAGCAGGAACACGTATCTTAACCGCTGGCGATTTATTGGTGCGTGGTTTGTGGTGCTTCGTGCTTGGTTCGTGGTGCTTGGTTCGTGGTGCTTAGATATGCTAACGCCCGCTTTACTTCGTCCCACGACTTGCGTTGCGCACCTCGGCCCACGACTTGTGTCCACAGCTCATGACTTGCGCCCTCGGCTCATCACTGCGCTTGTGCGTTGACGCCACCGCCGAACTCCATTCCCTTTAGCACCACAAACTAAGCACTTAGAACCACGCACACTCACCAAGCACTAAAGAAAACAAAAACCCATGGCAACCACCGCAATTCTCGAAACCAATCAGGGCACGATCGAAATCGAACTCATGCCCGACATCGCTCCCAAGACCTGCGAAAACTTCGTTGGCCTCATTAAGAAGGGCTATTACGACGGCCTGATTTTCCACCGCGTCATCAAGGACTTCATGCTGCAAGGCGGCGACCCGACCGGGACTGGTATGGGCGGCGAATCCCTCTGGGGCGGCAAGTTCGAGGACGAGTGCGATCCCGGCGTCAAGTTTGACCAACCCGGCATCCTCGCCATGGCCAACGCAGGCCCCGGCACCAATGGCAGTCAGTTCTTCATCACCACCGTCAAGACCCCGTGGCTCCACATGAACCACACCATCTTCGGCAAGGTGACCAGCGGTATGGATATCGTCCAGAAGATCGAAGACACGCCGACTGGCCGCAATGACAAGCCCGTCGACGAGCAAAAAATCGTCAAGGCCTCCGTCAAGGAAGGCTAAGTATTTCCGCCTCAAACTGCCGCACGCCCCGTTAATGGAGTGCGGCGACTTGACGCCGCCTTCGCGCTTCCCATCGGCGCCATTCATAAAAAGATCGGAAAGGACGAAAAGCCATTACGCTTCCCGCCCTTTCCGATCTTTCTGTTTATATTTGTGACGTGCGCTTCAGGCTCCCAACAGTTCCCGGAATGCCACTTCGTCGAGCACGGTGACACCAAGCTTTTCCGCCTTGTCGAGCTTACTGCCCGCCGAGTCCCCGGCGAGAACGTAGTCCGTTTTCTTACTCACGGAACCGCTCGTTTTCCCGCCTGCTGCTTCAATCATTTGCGTAGCTTCCTGCCGTGTTAAATTCGGCAACGTTCCGGTGAGCACAAATACTTTGCCTGACAAAGTTCCCTCGCCACTCGACGGCTTCTCTGCTTCGGTCAGGGCCATGTTCACGCCCGCATCACGCAGGCGTTGAATCAAGGCAACGTTCGCTTCATTCTGGAAGAAATCGCGCATCGCCTCGGCCATCTTTGGCCCCACCCCATCGACTTCTTCAAGCGTGGCAAGCTCTGCTTCCATCAGCTTGTCAATTGAGCCAAAATGCTGCGCGATGTCTTTTGCGCTTTGCGCACCAACATGGGGAATACCCAGCGCGTGCAACAAGCGCCAAAACTCCGCTTGCTTGCTCGCCTCAATCGCATCCAAAAGATTCTGCGCCGACTTTTCCCCGAAGCGTTCCAGCGCAGTCAGCTTTTCCAGAGTGAGCTCGAAATAAAGATCAGCCGGACCATGCACCAGCTCCGCCGAGACGAGTTGATCAACAACAGCCTCGCCCAAGTGGTCAATATCCAGGCAATGTTTCGAGGCGTAGTGTGTGATGCGGCGGCGTTGTTGAATCGGATCATCGTCGCCCACCAGTCTCCATGCTGCCTGCCCGGGAACACGCTCCGCGGTAATCCCTTTTCCTTCCAGGAACTTGCCATAGTCAAACGGCTCGCTGCCAGCGGGACGCTTCTCCTCAACAACGCGCAATACCTGCGGAATGATCTCACCCGCCTTCTGCACAACCACCGTGTCGCCCGGGCGGATGTCCTTGCGCTTGATCTCGTCTTCGTTGTGCAGTGTGGCACGGGAAACCGTGGTACCCGCCAATTGCACCGGCTTCAAATGCGCAACCGGCGTAACCACACCCGTGCGACCGATCTGCACGTCAATCGCCTCCAACAATGTCTCGGCCTGCTCGGCTTCAAATTTATAGGCAATTGCCCAACGAGGTGCCTTGCTGGTGAAGCCCGCTTCACTTTGCATCGCAAAGTCATTGAGTTTCACCACCGCCCCGTCGGTCGCATAGGCGAAGCCGTGACGCAACTCATCAAGCTCACTGATTGCCGACCACACTTCGTCTATTCCCTGCGCAGACCAGAACTTTTCAATCGTCGGCAGCTTCCATTCACGGATCGCCGCATGAACATCACTTTGCATCGCAAAGTGTTCGGGCTCACAATATCCGATTCCATAAAGCACCACCTGCAAGCGCCGCCCCCCGATACCGTAAAGCTGCTTGATTGTTCCAGCGGTCAGATTACGCGGATTCGCAAAGGGCTCCAAGCCCTGCTCATCACGCTCGTCGTTGATGCGCTGAAACTCCTCGTTCGTCATGAACAATTCACCGCGAATCTCCACGATTTTCGGCGCATTGCCAGTCAGTTCTCGAGGCAAGTCGGGCAAGCCTTCCAAGAGATTCCGTGTAATGTCGTCGCCCTCGCTACCGTTACCCCGCGTGAGCGCCTGCGTGAGTTTGCCGTCTTCGAAAGTCAGGCTGACCGCCACGCCATCGATCTTTGGCTCGACCACATACTCCAAAGCCGCATCCGCTCCGAAGTTACGCTTCAGCCGATCATGAAACGCCCGCAGTTCATCTTCGCTGTAAGTATTGTCGAGCGAGAGCATCGACTGCCGGTGCTTGACCTTACGAAAGCCTTCCGTGCGATCGTCCCCGACACGCTTTGTCGGAGAGGCCGCCTCCGCTGCATCGGGATGCAACTCCTCCAAACGGGCGAGTTCGTCCTTTAGCGCGTCGTATTCACGGTCGGAAATCTCCGGCTGCGCCTCGCGGTAATACCGTTCGTCGTGACGCGAAATTTCCGCGCGTAATTCCGCAATGCGTTTCTGGGGGTCGGCCTCGCTCATGGGCTCAAACGCTGGAGGTTAGCCCCGCCCTTGGCAAGCCGTCGCACGGTAGAAATTTCGTCACGCGGACACCGGCTCGGTGCGGTGGGCCGCGATGATCTCCAAAAACGCCGGCAGGATTGTTCGCGCTTTTTGCGGGCCAACGCCTTTCACCGTCATCGCCTCCTCAGCGTTCGCTGGTTGTAATGCGGCGAGTTGGCGAAGAACCGTGTTCGGGAAAATCGTGTAGGCGGGCACATTTCCACGCTTGCGACGCAAGTCATTGCGGAGCTTGACCAATGCATCGTAAAGCGCCTCGTCGGGCTCACCGGCGGCGGCTTCAGCGCTCGGTGCCACTTCGGGCCAGACAACGCGCGGTGCTTTCTCGCCAAACATCACGCGCGAGCCGGATTCGGTTAACTCCAACAGCGGATATTCGCCGTCGCTTACGCCGAGGTAACCCGCGTTTTCCAAAGCGTTGACCAAGTCACTGACGAATCGCTGATCGAACTCTTTCAGGATGCCCCAGGTCGACAACTTGTCCAAACCCGGCTCGGTAATCGTTTTTGCCTGACTGCCCAGAAGGCACTTGATGACCCGGTCGCGGCCGTAGCGCGGCTCCCAGGTGTGGCGATCACGCCGGGTCGACATCCGCGCTACCCCACTGAGGGCCTTCTTCACGATCACCGCTTCGTCGTCATCGAGCGCGCGCACATCGCCACCGTTATGGCGGCAGCGGTCGCATTGGCCACACTCATGGGCGTCGGCGTCCTCGAAGTATTCCAATATCCACTGCTGACGACAACTCTTGGCGTAGGCAAACTGGATCAACCGGCGGAGCTTGTCATCGTCGCGTTGCCGCTTGATGAGCAGCCCCCGCGCATCGAGGCCGAGCTGGTCTGGACGAATCGCGGACACCAGCACGCGCGTCCCCCGCATGCGCGAGCCGTCCACCTCGAAGCGTTCGATCACCCCATGCCGCCGCATAATGCCAAGCGCTGAACTGACTGCCATTCCGTTTACTTTGCCCGGCAAAGCATCCGTCAGCTCTTCAATCGATATGACCACTTCCGCCTGCTCATTCATCCGGCGACGCAACTCCTGATAGATCGAAAAAATCAAACTCAACGGCGGGTTCGCGCCATCGATGAAAAACTCCTGCGTCGATTTATCCGCATAGCAAAAAAGCATTTCGCAGTAAGCCGGTTTACCATCGCGACCTGCGCGCCCAGCCTCCTGATAATACGCCTCGACGCTGCCCGGCATTTCGTAGTGGCAAACAAAGCGAATATCCGACCGGTCAATGCCCATGCCAAACGCGTTTGTGGCTACTGCCAGCGGAACCTCACCGCGGACAAAACGGTCCTGCGCGGCGTCACGCTCGGCAGCGGTCATCCCCCCGTGATAAATCACGTGCGGGTGATTGTCTTCGCGCAGCGCTTGTGACACCTCCTCGACCGACTTGCGGCGCGCGCAGTAAATCACGCCCACGCCATTGTTCTCGATGAGCTTCACGATGCGCGGGTACTTGTCGCGTCGCTTCTCGATGACGCGAATCGCAAACGAAAGATTATCGCGGGCAAACCCGGAAACAAAGACCGACGGCTCGCGCAGCCCGAGATTGCGCGCAATATCGTCGCGCACTTCCGGCGTGGCCGTCGCAGTGAACGCCGCGCAAAGCGGACGCCCGATGCGCTCCACCGCCTCGCCCAGGCGCATGTAGTCCGGACGGAAGTCATGCCCCCACTGAGAAATACAATGCGCTTCATCCACTGCAAAAAGCGAAATCTGACACCCACGCAATGCATCAACAAACGACCCCGCACGGAAGCGCTCCGGTGCAACGTAGACGAGCTTCAGTTGCCCGCGGCGCAATTCATCCAGCTTGCCGCGTTGCTCATCCCACGACTGCGAGCTGTTAATCATCGCCGCCGGAATACCGCGCGCATTGAGCGCATCAACCTGGTCTTTCATCAGCGCAATCAACGGCGACACAACCACCGTCACCCCCGGCAGCATCATTGCGGGCAGTTGATAGCACAGGCTCTTGCCCCCGCCCGTCGGCATGATGACCAGCGTATCGCGCCCACCAAGAATCGACGCCACAATCTCGTCCTGCGGCTCCCGAAAGTCGGTGAATCCAAAATGCTTTTTAAGTCCCTCGCGCGGTGTCATCTTCAAACCAACCAGTAGACAAAGAGTCACTGTTTTTGTCCACGAGAAAGCGGCGGCGTGGGGGATTTTATGGATTCCAGGAAACAACCTTCAAGCCTTCGACTCGCTCAAAATGTTTGGCGTTTCCGGTGAGTAACGGCAGGCTTAAAGCAATTGCATGTCCGGCGATTTGTGAATCGTAATCTCCAATTGGCGTGCCCAGCGACCAGAGTTTCGCAATGAGCTCTCCAGACTTCAGGGCCGCAGCACTATCAAATGGGTATATTTCTACTAACTGAAGTAGCCTATTTACTCGCGCTAGCTCCTTTGGCCCGCCCTTGTGAAACACGCCAATTCGTAGCTCCAATTCTACTATCGTAGATATTCCAAGAGAATCGCGAATACAATGCTCGGGCGGCGTTTCTCCACGCATCATGAAAACCGCCGCCGAAGTGTCCAATAAGATCATGGCTAAGATCAGACCCCCGCAAAATTCTCAATTTTCGCACTCAGAAAACAAGTCCTTGGGAGGAGTGCTGGACTGCGGAAGGCGCTCAATAAACACAGGATCATCCTGAAATTCACGCGCTATCTCACCTGCAGTAGCGCGTTTTGGTCGAATCTGGATAGTATCACCAACACGCTCCAACTGAACCTCACTCACATCACCCAGCCAAGACTTCGGAATCCGAACCGCCAAACTGCGACCACTGGGAATGACCTTTGCCGTTTTCATAACAATGATGATGCCAAGAATCAGTGCTTACGTCAAGTAATCACCCTCACGTCTCCCGGTAGGCATCGACGACTTGTTCCGTTTGCCCCTCGACTTGTTTAGCGAGGTCGGCGGAGATTTCCTTGGACGTGTAGCAAGCGAGGTAGAAGGCGCGGTTAATCGCCAAAAGGAGCCGCGGGTCGATGCCGCGATTATCATGAAGTTCGCGGCCAATGCGTTCCGGCGTGTGGGCGGGATTGTGCACGTATCCAAGGCGGACGACCCCTTTCAGCATTTCGTGGTAGCTGTAGATGATGCGCTCGCGCGGCGTTTGACGCCCGAGGATGCGCTTGAACTGTTCGGCGATTTTGCGGGGTTGGCTGGGGATGGAATCCATGTCGACCGCCTCGCCCTTTTCTTTTTCCGAGAGCATGCGCACCAAATACGGAACGCCGAAGTACAGTGCGACGGCGAGCAGCACGACTTGAAACCAGGAAATCTTGTTTTCACGTTCGTAGGGCTCGCGGGTAATGGAATCCGTCCCCGAAGGCACGGGCGGATTCAACTCCACCCCAAGCAACTGCAATAGGCCACCAAAGATTAGGAACACCACGATCAGTGCCGCGCCCATGGCCAGGATTGCCCCGATGAAGCGTCCGTGGTCATGCAGCGTGATGTAAGTCCGCGATTCCGGCGGTTCGTAAGCGAATGCCAATGCCAACAAGGCGATAATTGGAAGCGTCAGCCAGAACGCCGGCCCCGCAACCCCCCATGCCGAAAACACCAGGGCCAGGAGCACACCGACGCGGAGCAGGACGTCGGTATTTGCCTGCCAGCGCAAAGCCGTGAGCACCATCAACCCCGATCCCACCGACATCGCCGCACGCTTCCCGGCGTCGTCGGGGCCAAAAATATTCACACCGACAAAGGTCACGAAAAACGGCAACACGACCTTCCACTTTCCATGATTATGCTCCCAATCGATATCGCTCGTGTGGATCAGGAATTCATTCACGCCCAGCGCGACGACGACGCCAACGAGGATGTAAAATGTTGCCCGGAACGCCAACCAGAAGTCCACCGCGCCATACCCGCCGGACCACAGCGGCAAAACGCCGAGCAAGAAAATCAACAGGCCGTGGATGACATTGGGGACGAGGCGTTTCACAGCGGCCCCTCCTTCATCGAGTTCTCGATTCCGCGCTCGGCATCAACCCAGTAAAACGCCTCGGCACGACCCTGCATGAAGCCCGCAATGTCGTCGCGGGTCATCCGTCGTGCGCGTTGGTCTGGCGTGGTGTGATAGGACGGCATGCCCTCGTCGTCGATGAGGATGACGAAGATCCGGCAAAGCTTCCACGCAAACTTTTCCAAGAGTGAATCAAAGGCTTCGTAGCGGAAATTCACGCGGCTGAGGATCAGCCAAAACGTCGAACCATCACGCAGGATTTCCGGATGCCGCGCGAGTTCTTCCTCCAATGTGTGCGGACTTTTTTCGCGCACGGGAATGAGCGCCGCGAGGATGCCGATCAAATGCTGATGGCCGTAGTCCAATTCCACCTCGACCACCGGCTCGCCGTTGACGAGCACTCCGCAGGGCTGGCCTCCACGCAAGATTTTCGCCGCCAGGCTCGCCACGAGTTGCACGCCGATTTCTTCCGTCGAAACCTTACCCGTGCCCGCGCGTCCAGCGAGTGCACAGTCGAGCAAGAGGTAAGTATTCGCGGGAGTGGTCTGCTCGTATTCGCGGACCATCAACTCGCCGACTCGCGCAGTTTGCGGCCAGTGAATCTGCCGGTAGGGATCGCCCGGCGCGTACTCGCGGACGCCAAGCTGCAGGTCGCTTTCGCCTGCGCGGGCAATCGGCGTACCCTCGGGCATGATATCCGGACTACCCATGCCAATGGGCGCTACCGGCACGTCAAAGACCTCTGGAAAAACCGAGAACGGCTGCGGTGTGCGGATAGTGCGATGAAACACAAAGAGCCCTAGCGGATCGGACACGTGGAGCGTCGTCGGACCAAGCGTGTACTCACCCCGGTCGAGGTAACACTCCGCGCTGTAATGGAAATCCACCTCTGACTTGCCGGGTAAAATTCCGGCGAGGGAAAATAGTTTGTCCGCCTCCAAGTCCGGCTCGAACTTGTCGTGCACAACCATGCGGAAAATCGGAAACCAGTGCGTGTTGCGGACCGTCAGCTTAGATCGGAAGAG
>JBNNDZ010000348.1:0-5057 GCA_050285865.1 Puniceicoccales bacterium | reverse complement strand
TTGTTACATTCTTGGGCGATGTCTCTACGTTTCGCCGAAGAAATTCTCCTGCTCGCCCTCGATGACACATCGGGAAAACTCCATGCGGTACCCGAGGGCTCACTGCGCCTGGCCATTGCGGGTGGCCTCATTATGGAACTCGCGTTTTCGGGGGTGGTGGATACCGACGACAAGAACCTCGAAGTCCTGTCCCGCCAACCCACGGGAGATGCCTTGCTGGACGACGTGCTCAAGCGCATTCCCGAAGAAAAGCCATTCAGCATACAACGCGCGCTCAATGCCGTGTCGGATTATGGTGATGAGTGGCGTCGCCGCCTGATCGACGAGCTCAAGCAGCGCGGTATTTTGACTCAGGTAGATCACCGTTTGTTCTTTGTATTAAAAGAACGCCGGTATCCGGTGGTTGATAACAAGGAAGAGCAGGAAGTCCTTTCGCGCATTCGCGAAGTCGTGCTGGACCCGGAGGCGATTCCCGATCCGCGCGACGTGGTCATCATCTGCTTGGTGGATGCCTGCGACCTTGGCCCAGTGATCTTCACCGAAGAAGAGCTCAAGGCGAATCAGGAACGCATTGAGCAGATTGCGAAGATGGACTTCATCGGGCAGGCTTTGAGCCGCGCCGTGGAGAAAATCCAGCAGGCTCTGCTTGAAGTGATGGCGTATTCGGGAATGTAGTCATCCTACAATTCCCCATTGTCATCCCACATCTCCATCCCCATCGCTATCGGAATCGCTATCGCTATCGTTTCCAACACGCATCTCAAAACGCGTATTCGATTCCGATAGCGATGAGGATGGAGATAGCGACGGAGATCGGGCGGAAGACTGCGGCATTTCTTTTCTTGTCTGTTGGCGGTTTATCTGAAGTCGCTTGAGGCTGCATTTTCCCCTTCACACTGAGGCGACGTTACGCTTTCTTCGGCGCATGAACTTCGCCATTCTTGGCGCGGGTGCCTGGGGAACCGCGCTCGCCATCCACCTGCACCGCAAGGGGCTGACCGTCACACTCGCGCCGCGGCGCATGGAACACGCGCTCGCGATCGCCTCGGACCGGGAAAATAAAGACTACCTGCCGGGCTGCAAACTGGGCGTGGATATCCAGATCGGCTGCGAAATCAAACCCATCCTGATGGAGGCGGACTACGTTTTACTGGCATGCCCATCGACTGGCCTGCGTGAGTTGTGCGAGAAGGTCCGCGATGCCTTACCGTCGGCAAAACAACTCAAACTCGCCATTGCGGTGTGCAAAGGCTTTGAGCGCGACACCTTGAAACCGCCCGCAGATATCATACGTGAAGTCCTGCCGACGCTGACGCCCGCCGTATTGTCGGGCCCGACGTTTGCAGGAGAAGTTGCCGCCGGGAAACCCACTGCCATCGTGTTGGCATCCGAAGGGGATGAAGAAGTCCTCACCGCAGCCCAACACGCGCTTAGCAACGATACGCTCCGCGTTTACCGCAGTAGCGACCTGACCGGTGTCGAACTCGGCGGTGCTTTAAAGAATGTCTATGCCATTGGGGCTGGTCTGTGCGACGGTCTGCAATTGGGGGACAATGCCCGCGCTGCCTACTTGACCCGGGCACTGGCGGAGCTGGTCCGTTTGGGTGTAGCCCTGGGCGGTAAGCCGGAAACTTTTTATGGACTGAGCGGCTTTGGTGACCTCGTGGCCACATGCAGTGGCGAATGGAGCCGGAACCGCACCTTTGGTGAAGAGCTGGCCAAGGGCCACGGCGTTGAGGAGCAAATGCAGGGACGCAAAACGGTCGTTGAAGGCTATTGGGCGGCGGACTGCGTCCTCCAAATGGCAGCCAAGGTCGGTGTCGATGCTCCGATTTTAAATGAAGTGCACCGCGTGTGCTATGCCGGTGCATCGCCTGCCGAAGCCTTGCGCAACCTGATGGGCCGCGAGCTCAAGGCGGAGTAGGGAGGTGGGGCGAGCCCACCGCCCGTTAAACACGCACCGTCATCGAGATTGGGCAATGGTCGCTTCCAAGGACCTTGCTCAGGATCTCGACATTTTCCACGTTGGGGAGGAAGCGCTCTGAGACGAGGAAGTAATCAATTCTCCAACCGACGTTCCGGCCGCGCGCGCCACCGCGATAGCTCCACCAGGTGTAGTGGTCGCCTTCGCCGGGATGAAAATGGCGAAACACGTCGACGAAGCCGGATTTCAGCAACTTGGTGAACTCGGCGCGTTCCTCGTCGCTGAAGCCGGCTGAGCCACGGTTTTGCTTGGGACGGGCAAGGTCGATTTCTTCATGGGCGACATTGAAATCGCCGCAGGCAATGACGGGCTTTGTTTTGTCCAGTTCGCAGAGGTAGGTGCGGAAGTCCACGTCGAACACGCCGCAGCGGTAGTCCAGGCGACGAAGTCCATCCTGGGCGTTGGGCACGTACACGTTGACGAGGTAAAACGCGTCGAACTCAAGCGTCATGATGCGGCCTTCGCCGGGATGCCGTTCGCTGGGCGGGAAATTCGTGGTGACATTGAGGGGCTCGCGGTTGAGCAGGGCTGCCGTGCCGGAGTAGCCGGGGCGCTCGGCACTGTGGTAAAACTGCTTGTCGTAGGCGACTTCCAGCTTGGGGATTTGCTCTTCGCGCGCCTTGATTTCCTGCACACAGACGATGTCCGCATTGCGCTGCTTGATGAAATCAGCAAAGCCCTTGTTTAAGACGGCGCGTAGCCCGTTGACGTTCCAGGAAACGATTTCGATTGATTCTGACATGACTTGGGGAATTAGAAAAAGTAAGCGAAACTTGCCTCAGTTAAATATGAATCTCATTCATTTAAATAATGCATAATAATCACTGTGTTAATTGAAGCATTCACACTGCTTGGCACAACGGGAGCTAATATCGAGCTGAAAACAACTGCTGCCTAGTTTCACCTCCAAAGCAACACACATCTGAATGAAAACGAACGCAAACATCATCGTCACTTCCGCCATGTTATTGGCGGGATCGATTGCCGGAGCCAACGTATTTGACTTCGGCGAAGCGCCGCCTGAGTGGGAAAGTGCCAAAGGGCAAACCGAGCTCGGCACAAGCATCATGAACTATGCGCCGGAGCCGCTCCGCGAAGGCAAGGTTCTCTTCAACTCACGTCTGCGCTACGAGTTCGCGGATCAGGAAGGCCTCGAAAACGCTAATGCCTTCACCCTGCGCACCCGCGTGGGCTACGAAACGCCGAAGTATCACGGCTTCTATGGCGTGGCCGAATTCGAAAACACCTGGGCGATCAATTACAGTGACTACCGCGCCTTCCCGATTGCTCAGTTCCCGGCGGCCAAGACGGTTATTGCCGATCCGCGCAACAATCAGGTCAACCAGCTCTTTGCGGCGTTCAAGGCTTACAACAGCGAGATCAAGGGCGGCCGTCAGGTCATCAACCTCGACAACCAGCGCTTCGTCGGTGCGGTTGCCTGGCGTCAAAATGATCAGACCTTTGATGCCGTGCGTTTCACCACGGAAATCATCGAAGACACCTGGATTTCCTACGCCTGGGATTGGCGCGTGAACCGAATTTTCGGTGAGTATGCGCCTTACGCCAACCCGGCGACTGGTAACAACAACCTGGAGCGCTTCAAGGCGAACAACCACTTCGTTAACCTACATTACAAGGGCATTCCGTATGGCACGGCTGGCGCGTATTTCTATTACCTCGACCTCGACCAGGCCGCCGCTTTGTCCGGTTCCACCGCAGGTTTTTACTTCGATGGCAAGGTGCCGGTGGCCGACGACTGGTCGATTCCGTTCCGGGCAGAATATGCCTTCCAGACAAACAATCCCGGCACCTTCGGTGGCCCCAACAACGACTTCTTCCTGAACTATATTCACGCTATCCTTGGCGTGAATTACACCGGAAAGTATGAGCTCGGCTTCGGTTTTGAAAGCCTCGGTGGCAACAGCACCCGCGCTTTCCAGACGCCGCTTGCCACCCTCCACAAGTTCAACGGTTGGGCCGACGTGTTCCTGACCACTCCCGTCACTCCCGACGGCAGCGGACTGCGTGATTTCTACGTCTACTTCAAGGCTGCCTTGCCGTTTGAGTTCGCGGCATTTGGCGAGTATCATTACTTCACTGCCGAGAATACGACCCGCACCTACGGTCAGGAAGTCGATGTAGGTATCAAGCGCAAGATCACGGACAACGTCAGCGCACTGGCTAAATTTGCCTACTACGATGGCAATGGCGGGCCGCCTGCCTTCGGCGGATTCGGACTCGACCGCACGAAGTTCTGGGTACAGGTCGACTTCAAACTCTAATCCCTCCGGATATACTTTTCAGGACCAATCGGTTGGTTTGTTAGGTTAAGCAGCTGCCGGTGATTCGTCGCCGGCAGCTTTTTTCTCGCATTGAAGGCCGGAAGATCGTCAGTAAGGTCTACGTATGGTTGAGCGACGTATCGATGTCGACGTAATGAAAATCTGGACCTCGCCAGGGCATGATTTCAAGGGCCGCCACGGATTGGGGCGGCTGGCGCATGGCGTAGAACCACAGCCAGAGATCGAATGCGTGGCCGGGCAGGGGATTGTCGGCGACCGCTTCTTTGGGCACAAAGAAAACTTTAAGGGGCAGATCACGTTCTTTGACGCTGACGTCGCAGATGCGCTTGAACGCGAGCTCAACCTGGCCGAATTTGACCGCTCTGCCTTTCGTCGCAATGTGCTGTTGCGCGGTGTCGATCTCAACGAATTGATCGGCCAGCAATTTCGTATCGGTGCGGTTACCTTTGAAGGATCGGAGGAATGTTCACCTTGTTATTGGATGGACGAGGCCATTGCGCCGGGTGCATTCGAGTGGTTGAAGGGGCGTGGTGGTCTGCGATGCCGCATAATCGACAGCGGATGTTTAAAATTGGGCACGGCGCAACTGGAACTTATCCATGAATGAACTCATTACAGTCCGTGAAGCGGATTCACGCATCGCTGCTGCGGTGAAAATTGCGCTACCGCTCCAAGTGCCGCTTTCCAAGGCCGCAGGCCGTCTGCTACGCGAAGACCTGCGCGCCGACAGACCCTTGCCGCCGTTTGACCGCGTCATGATGGATGGCTAT
>JBNNDZ010000347.1:0-6377 GCA_050285865.1 Puniceicoccales bacterium | reverse complement strand
GGTATTTAATTAGCAATCTTTCCGCATCCACGTTTGAGTTGCTTGAAATTCCACCGTTCTCGCCATATTGGTTTATGACCCCTAGACTCCCTTGCTCAAGCAAAACCTCTACCGTGAAATTCGCCCCCTCGGCGGCGCTGGAGACAACGACCCTGTGCGTCTCAAAGGCAAAGGCTATATTCAGACCCGCGCCACGGTTTACCTGCTGGCCTACAAGGACCAGGTGGCGTTGGACAACGACATGCTGGAACATTCGGGACTCTACGAAGAATTACCACCTCCTGAGCCAAAGTTTACAGAAAAGCTGACCGACGAATTTGAGGTTACCGGCTACCGGATACGTTTTGTGGGACCGCGCTCGCCCACCAAAGCCATCCCCATGGGAACTCCGGAGAAGAAAAATGTCACTCAGGAGAAAGACGAACAGGACTGGCGTACTCAGGTTGATGATTTTTACCGCCGCAAAACTGTCCTGCCCGACATCTGGCGCAGCCTGCAAATCACCTACGCGGGTCGTGCACCACAGATATTTGATTCCCGCCAACTGGAAGACCTTGTCCTCATGGACGATGTGCTGCTCTCCACGCCGGACATTAAATTCGATCTGGGCACAACGGCGGACAGCTTCAACCGCACCATCAATGTCCCGGGCCAATGGGCTCCATTGCGCATGATTATCCGGGACGACACGCGCTGGGATTCGAATAAAAAAATGTGGATCGTGCCCTATCAGGTCAAAGACATGTCCGGCTACCAGCGCACACTCTGGCTGGGCGTGAAAACCAGCACCGTCATCCCCCCGCGAGAAGAATGGCCAGTCATCGAATCGACGAAAACCCAAGATCATGTCGACCCCGCGCAAGGTGCGGCTCCGAGTGCCACCTCCGCCAATACTGAACCGGCCGCCGCAAAGCCCGCGCAGGCGACATCAACCGACGAGGCCTAATCTCAAGCTCATGCCTTGGAATCCTTTTGCGCGCAGGCTTCGGGTTGAAACCGCTGCGCTGGGTAAACACCCCCTGTTTCCCGACTTCATTGAATGGCGTGGCGACACGGGAGGTGGCTTACTGCGTGAGCTTAAACCCATCTGCCACGAATGCATGTTCCCCGAATTCACTTCAGGCAAACTCGATCCCACCGCGCCGCCGAATCTCATTTTTGCCGCGTGGTCGCCCAAATATTTTCACCTCGCGCGCGTAATGGCCAGTCGTGACTCTGCTGGCCGGAACTTGATCCCCTTCATGTGCGCCGTCCGCGGGCCATCCAACCCGATCAATTACTGGTTCACATCCATCCTTCCTCAACTCGACCGCAATGCCGAGTTGATGATGACCCGTACAAATCCCGAAGAGCTGGAAGCGCACTGGCAAGCCTTCTCTACCCAGCTCGATTGCACTTGGGACCGCCTGATCGAGCAGGAGCGTTTAACCAAAACTCGTGCCAATACACTGGAGGAAGCCTGTCACGAAGATTACTGGCGCGACCGCCGTTTTGCCTCGGGCCTGTATCGCATTCTCACCTGGCTACCCACCCAACAATCCGTCATCGAACGCCGACACAGCGAGGGTGGTGAACTACTGCTCCTGCCGATGGTGACTGACTCCGCCGCACGATCGACCTATTTCTGGCTGCTTTTCCTCTCCCACATCCTGCCTCCGCACGTCACGATCACGGCAGTGGCAAACCGCACGCACAAACGCATTTCGGTGGTCAGCGGTTTTTTTCCTAAGCGATTATTTGAGCGACTCCACGAGCCAACCGAGCACGGCGCATTTTATCACGAGCTTCCCCACTTCGAGCCCTCCGGTGCCTTCTTGGGGTTACTCCAACAAGTCCGTGACAAGCTCAAGCTCGGGCAATTGCCCACGCTCGCCCAACTGCAAATGTAGCCAGCCACCAATTGTAACCAATACGTCACACACCTGATATTGCCCTTATGGAATCAAGAAGCCACGTTTCACCTATGCGTTTTGCATTCCGCCTCGCAAGCGCGCTAGCTTTGGCCTGCCAGCCATTGTTAGCCCAACAATCGACGCCTCCTGCTCCGGCCGCAACAAGTGTAGCCGCAAACCAGGTGCCTGCGCCGAGCGATCTCACCATCAACGGTTCGGGATCCAGTTTTGTTTACCCAATTCTCTCCCAGTGGATTTACACTTGGGATCAGGACACAGCGAGTGACATAAACTACAACCCGGTCGGCTCCGTCTTAGGTGAACAGGCTCTCGCTCAGGGCACCGTGACCTTTGCGGCCTCTGAAATCCCACTCCCCAAGGAATCGCTCCAAAAACGCGAGCAAGCACAGTTTCCCATCGTATTGGGCGGCGTCGTAATTTGTGTAAATTTGCCAAACATGAAGGCGAGTGACTTCGTGATCGACGGCAAAACCCTGGTCGCGATCTACGAAGGCAAAATCACCCGCTGGGACGATCCGGCAATCAAGGCGTTGAATCCGGACCTCGATCTGCCCGGTCGCAAAATCACCCCGGTATTTCGCACCGACGGCTCGGGCACCACTTGGGCCTTCGCGCAATACCTCACCAAGAACGACCCCGAGTGGGGCAAGAAATTTCCCACCAGTGCCATTATCGACTGGCCGGTCGGCATTGGTGCCCGTGGCAACGTGGAACTCGCCGCTTACATTTCAACCATCCCCTACTCGCTCGGATACGTGGAATACGCCTATGCCATTGAGAACCGCTTGAAGATTTCTTCGATGCGCAATGCGGACGGCAAAATTGTTCAGCCCGACCTGGAAACCTTTACCAGCACGCTCGATTCGATCGACTGGGACAACGTTACCAACTTCGACATCGATCTCGTTGACCGCCCCGGGGCGAATGCCTGGCCCATCACTGCGATGAGCTTCATCATCATGTCCCAGGCTCCCAAGGACGAAGACGCGGCCAAGGAAATTCTTCGCTTCTTTGACTGGTGCTACAACAACGGTTCCAGCATAGCGAAGGACCTGTATTTCGTGCCGTTGCCCGATGAAGCCGTCAACCGCATCCACGCATATTGGTCGATCAATATCCAAGCCAACGGAAAGCCAGTTTACCGATGAGCGACCTGAGCGAACATCCACTGTCCCTCCCCATCGCGGGTGACAAACCCACGGGCGAAGACCTGTCCTATGAGGCCAGCTATGCCACACTGGAAGAAGACATGCGCGGCCAACCCGCGCAGTACGTAGGCCGTGAACTCCAGCGCGAAGCCCGCGAACCGGACTGGAACGAGGTCGGCAAGACCGTCGAGACCATGCTCGAACGCTCCCGCGACTTGTATTTATTCGTCTCACTGGCCACCGCACGGCTTGCGGCAAAGGGCCTGACCGGATTCAGCGAAGTTCTCGGCCTCATTCGCATAAACCTGGAAACGCACGGCGATGCGCTATACCCGGAACTCGACCCCGCCGAGCCCCCGGTTGAGCGCTACATCAGCTGGCGTAACCTGCTGCAAAATCTGGCCGATCCGGTTTACAATCCCGAGGACCCTTTCCGCACAATCCATCGGCTGCAACATTGCCCGCTGACTAATTCTCAGCGCGTGGGCCGCTTCACGCTGGCCGACATCATTGCATCCGATACGGGCGAACCCGGTGCCCCGGGCTCTGGTGAAATCGAAGCCGCCTTTCAGGATACCGCGCCCGAATTCCTGAATGCCGAAGTCACCGCCGTTAGCGACGCCATCGAAGCGGTCACTGGCATTGAAGCAGTCACCCGTGAATCGATGGGGATGGAGAACGCCCCCAATCTTTCTCCGCTTAAACAGGCACTGCAAGGCATTCAGGAACGCCTCACAAAATACATTCCCGAGGCCGCACCTACGATTGAGGATGTCGCCGCCGGTGAAGTCTCCGCTGAAGGAACGGAAAGCGCCGCGCCAGCCCGCAATTTTGCCTCCGTGCAGGACCTGAAAATCAACAGCCGGGACGAAGCCCGAACCGCGATTGAGAAGGTCATTGAGTATTATCGCCGCTACGAACCAGCAAGCCCGCTGCCGCTAATGCTTGAGCGTGCGCGCCGCCTCGTCGACTCCGACTTCCTCGCGATCCTCGAGGACCTGCACCCCGAATCAGTGGAATCCCTCCGGCAGATTACCTCGGGCAAAGAAACAAATTAGCGGCGGTGCCTGATACCAAAATGTTACCTTATCCGCCTTTAATTTCGGAATAACCATACTTTAGCATTCTCTCAAAGAATAACCACATCGCCGGAGCCACGCGCGACCGGTGCTGCATAATAACCAACAACACCTATCACCATGGCTGACAGCGGACAAAAGTTCATCGCACGCAACCGGGCACCCCGAGTTCAAATCGAATACGATGTCGAGCTCTATGGCTCGCAAAAGAAAATTGAACTGCCCTTCGTGATGGGCGTCATGGCGGACCTCTCGGGCAAACCCGAAGACCCACTCGCGCCCGTTGGCCAACGCGCCTTCCGCGAAGTCGACGTCGACAACTTCGACTCCTTCCTCAAGGAAACCAAGCCACGCGTCGCCTTCCAGGTGCCCAACACCCTCACCGGTGATGGCAACATGAGCGTCGATATCACCTTCGAGAGCATGGATGACTTCTCGCCCGACGCCGTCGCGCGCAAGGTCGACTCGCTCAACAAGCTCCTGCAAGCCCGCAATGAACTTTCCAGCCTCCTTTCCTACATGGACGGCAAGGACGGCGCGGAAGAACTCATCGGCAAGCTCCTTAACGACCCGGACCTCATGAAGTCCCTCGCCGGAGCCGAAAAGCCTGCCGACGAAAAGGCAGACGCGTAACCCCACTCAGCAACCTCAACTAATTTAAGTCATGGCTGATACCGAAAACCAAGCCGCTTCCGAGGCACAAGCAACCACCCTCGAAGCCAACGAATTCGACGCACTGCTGACCAAGGAATTCAAGCCGAAGTCCGACGACGTCTCCTCCGCCGTTAAGCAAGCCGTTCAGACGCTTGCCCAACAGGCACTTTCCGAGACCAAGCTCATCTCCGGCGACACCGTTCGCACGATCGAGTCCATCATCGCGCAGATCGACCAAAAGCTTTCCGAGCAGGTCAACCAGATCATCCACCACCAGGACTTCCAAAAGCTGGAAGGCTCGTGGCGCGGCCTCTCGTATCTCGTCAACAACACCGAGACGGACGAGTCGCTCAAGATCCGCGTCATGAACATCTCCAAGGAGGAGGTCGGCAAGACGCTCAAGAAATACAAGGGCACCGCATGGGATCAAAGCCCGCTCTTCAAGAAGGTCTACGAAGACGAATACGGCACCCCGGGTGGCTCGCCTTACGGCGCACTCATCGGCGATTACTACTTCGACAACTCGGCCCCCGACATCGAAGTGATGAAAGGCATGAGCCAGATCGCTGCTGCCGCGCACGCACCGTTTATCGCCGCGTCCAATCCCAGCCTGCTCAACATGGACACCTGGCAGGAACTCGGCAACCCGCGCGACCTCACCAAGATCTTCCAGACGCCGGACTACGCCGCATGGCGTTCGCTGCGTGAAACCGAGGACTCCCGTTACCTCTGCCTCACCATGCCGCGTTTCCTCTCGCGCCTGCCTTATGGTGCGAACACCAACCCGGTGGAAAACTTCGCCTTCGAGGAAGCCACCGACAACGGCGACCACAGCAAATACACTTGGGCTAACTCCGCCTACGCCATGGGCGTGAACATCAACCGTTCCTTCAAGAACTACGGTTGGTGCGCAAGCATCCGTGGTGTTGAAAACGGCGGTATGGTTTCTGGCCTGCCCGCCCACTCTTTCCCGACGGACGACGGCGGCGTGGACATGAAGTGCCCAACCGAAATCGCCATCACCGACCGCCGCGAAGCCGAGCTTTCCAAGAACGGTCTGCTTCCGCTCTGCCACTGGAAGAACACCGATTACGCTGTGTTCCTCGGTGGCCAGACGGTCAACAAGCCCGCCGTTTACGAAGACCCGGACGCCACGGCCAACGCCAACCTCAGCGCCCGCCTGCCCTACATCTTCGCCAGCTCACGTTTCGCGCACTTCCTCAAGTGCATGGTCCGCGACAAGATTGGCAGCGTCAAATCCAAGGACGACATGCAATCCTGGCTCAACAAGTGGATCATGCAGTATGTCACCTCGGACCCAACCGCCAGCGAAGAAACCAAGGCTCGCTTCCCGCTTTCCGAAGCCGAAGTGGTGGTGGACGAAATCGAGGGCAACCCGGGTTACTACTCGGCGAAGTTCTACCTCAAGCCGCATTATCAGCTCGAGGGTCTGACCGTTTCGCTGCGTTTGGTTTCCCGCCTGCCGTCCGCCAAGTAAGTGTTATTTTTCCTGAACCACTAAACCTACTAAATCATAATATCCAATAGTCATGACGTTTGACATCTATCTCAAGCTCGACAAC
>JBNNDZ010000346.1:0-3978 GCA_050285865.1 Puniceicoccales bacterium | reverse complement strand
GGGAAAGCCTATTTGCATTCCCAATGACGCATGAGCAGCCAAAGAAACCGGGCATTGCCGAACACATAGCGACAAAACAAACGGCGCGGCTCGGTAATCAGGCGGAACAACCATTCCAGACCGGCGCGCTGCATCCAAACTGGTGCCTGTGCTTTGCGGCCACTGTGGAAATCAAATGCGGCCCCAACCCCAAGCATCACGGTGGTGTCTAGCTTCCCCAAATGATCGGCCATGAATTTCTCCTGACGTGGCGAACCAATGCCGACCCAAAAAAAATCTGGCTTCACGGCGGCGACCTGCTCCACCAACGCCACCTCCTCATCTTCGTTGAGTGGACGGAAGGGCGGAGTAAATGTCCCAACAACGTTCAACCCCGGAAAACGCTTTTTAAGCCGATCGGCCAACTCCTCGGCGACACCTTCTGCCCCCCCGAAGAAAAAATGCGACGCACCGGACTTGAGAGAATCCTCGCAAACGGCAAGCAAGGCGTCCGGCCCATAAGCGCGATCGACGTGCGGGCCACCCCGTCGTTTCCCCAGCCAAACCAGTGGCATGCCGTCGGGCGTGGTCAGGAACGAACCATTCAACGCGGCACGCAGCGAAGCATCGTCCTGCGCAGCAACCACGGTGGAAACAACCGCAAAGGCGACGTAGCCTCGTCGCTTTTCCGCCGCAGCCTGTGCAATCAGCCGCCGCGCGGTAGCGAGGTCGAGTGCATTGATATCGACACCCAGGACTGAGTAGCGCGGCGGAATCGGGTCCATTCAGCGACACATTCAGCCGGGTTGATCTGGGCTCGGCAATGGGAAACTCCAATGGCGCCCCTTGCATACAGGGGCATGAACCTTATTTTTTGAGCTTGTGACCTCAATAGGGTCGTTTAACAAAGGAACCATGCCCGCTGCGACTCTGGCTGAACTCATCGAATCCGCGAATTCCCCCGATGGCCTGTCGGCGGAAGATGCCAAGATGGCGGCCATGCAACTGGTCGAGGCCGACATTGCCGCCGAAGAAAAGGAGGCCCTGCTACTGGCCATGAACGAGCGAGGCGAGACGCCGACTGAGCTCGCGGCCTTTGCCTCCACCTTTCGTAAACTCGCGCGCGACCCTGGTTTAGGCGACTTCGCCGACCAGGCAATCGACATCGTCGGCACCGGAGGAGACAAGTCGGGCAGCTTCAACATCTCCTCCACATCAGCATTCGTTGTCGCAGCCGCTGGCGTGCCGGTGCTCAAACACGGCAACCGCTCCATCACATCAAAATGTGGCAGTGCGGACCTCATTGCGGCGGTTGGTGTCGATCTCGAAGCGGACTTGCCCACCATCCGGCGCTCGGTCAGCGAGCTGAATTTTGCCTTCTTCTTCGCACCGGCCTATCACCCGGCATTCAAGGAAATCATGCCCGTGCGCAAAGCCCTCGCGGAAAAAGGACGCCGCTCGATCTTCAACCTACTCGGGCCACTGATTAACCCCGCCAAGCCCGCGCACCAGCTCTTGGGCGTATTTCCGTCGCCCTGGGTCAATCCGATGGCTGAGGCGCTGAACGCAGTCGGTCTGAAACGCGGACTGGTGGCGCATTGCGACCTTGGCGATGACCTGGGAATGGACGAGTTATCCACCGCCGGGCTGAACTACGGGGCTGGCGTTGGTGAATTGAAAGACATTAACTGGAATCACGATTTCCCTCTCGCCCTAGCCGACGCCGGTCTCGACCCATCGGATTTATCTGACCTCAAAGGCGGCGACCTCAGCGCCAATCTGGACATTCTCCATGCGTTAATGGCAGGTAAGGGGCCGAAAGGGCTGGAGGACACCGTCAGCCTGAACGCTGGTGCGGCGCTGTGGATTGTTGGCCGTTGCGGCGGCTTGCGTGAAGGCGTGGCAGCCGCACGGGAAATTCTGATCGGCGGCGCGCTTCGCCGCTGGTTAACATTGTTGAAGGAGTTTTACGCGGGATGAGTCTTAAGTATTTCGGAACCGACGGCATCCGCGGGGAAGTCGGCGGAAGTCTACTGACGGAAGATTTCGTACGCCGCGTAGGGCAAGGCGTAGGCAACTTCCTGCGAAAGCATAATCAAGCCAAGCCGATCACGGTCGTCATTGGTCGGGATCCGCGCTCCTCCGGCGAAGCCTTCGAGCAAATCCTCAGCCAATCGCTCTGCTCTCAGTCAATCCATGTCATTCAGCTCGGTATTTTGCCGACGCCCGGTGTCTCCATGTGTCTGCGTGACCTGCACGCCGATTTCGGGGTCGTCATCACCGCCTCCCACAATCCCGCTACAGACAACGGACTGAAATTTTTCGACAACCGCGGAGTTAAGTTCTCACCCCACGCTGAAGCCGAGATCGAACGCTTCATTGATGCGGCGGAACTCCCCAAAGAAAAGCCCGCAGACTGCTCTCACCGGCACGATGGCGCTGCGTTTTACGTGAACGTCATGCGCTCACTGATGCATCAGGGTTGCCTGAAAGGCTGGAAAGTCGTTCTGGATACCGCCAATGGTGCGACCGCTGCCACCTCGCCCGCAGTGTTTCGTCATTTCGCCGCCGAACTCACCCTGCTCGGTGCGGAGCCCAACGGTGATAACATTAATGAAGGCGTGGGCAGCGAACACCCTGACAAACTCGCTGCTGCCGTCCTCAAGGAAAAGGCTGATATCGGCATCGCGCACGACGGCGACGGCGACCGCTTGCTCATCTGCGACGAAAAGGGCCGCATTGTCGACGGGGACCAATTGCTGGGTATTCTGGGGTTGTATGGCCTGCGCACGGGGCGGCTTCGCAAAAAGACCCTGGTAGCAACCGTGCAAAGCAACCTCGGCCTGGACCGCGCGATTGAAGCCGCGGGAGGCCGGGTGATACGAACACCCGTTGGCGACCGCAACGTCCTGCTGGAAATGCTCGACGGTGATTACAATTTCGGCGGGGAGTCCTCCGGCCACATCATATTTCGAGATTACTCCGTGTCGGGTGACGGATTGCTTGCCGCAATCCAAGTGCTTGGCATGCTACTGGAAGCACGCCAGCCCCTGTCCGAACTCGTAGATACCATCGAACTGTTCCCGCAAGTGACGCGTAACCTAAAGGTGGTCGAAAAGATTCCGCTGGAAGACTGCCCGACGCTCAGCACCGAAATTACCACGCTGAATCAGGAACTCGAAGGAAAAGGCCGCATTCTTGTGCGCTACTCCGGCACCGAGCCCAAGCTGCGTCTGTTGGCCGAAGGCGAAAGCGACGCCCTGGCCCAGTCAACGATCAAGCGCCTCGAAGCTGCCGCCCGCCAAGACCTGAAAGTCTGTTAGGTGCCCATTTTTGAGCCCGAGAATAATTTCCGCAAATGTGGTTGATATGAGCCGCAGTAATGCATTAAGTTGTGCACTGATATTTATGTTGAGTACTGAAATCGTTATTACGACGAGCATTAACCGAGGCGAAGCGAACCCCGTCGTTGGGCGCTTCCAAGCATCCAATTCTTAATGGGAAAAGCACCATTCGGAAGAGGACGCGGGCGCTACCAGCCAAAGGGGCCCCGCAAAAATGAACGAATTCGTGTGCCCGAGATTCGGGTCATTGGCCCCGACGGCAAGCAAGTCGGCGTCATGAAAACACGCGAGGCGTTGGACTTAGCCAAACAGGCCGGGTTCGACTTGGTGGAGGTATCGCCCAATGCGCGACCACCCGTTTGCCGTATCCTGGATTACGGGAAATACATGTACGAGCAAAGCAAGCGGGAGAAGGACAGTAAGAAGTCCCAAACCGCTTCCCGCTTAAAGGAAGTGAAGTTCCGTGTCCGCATTGAGGAGCACGACTACATCACCAAGCTCCGCCGCGCCGAACAGTTTTTGTCCAAGGGCTCCAAGCTCAAAGTCACCCTGATGTTCCGTGGCCGCGAAATGCAGCACCCGGAACTCGGTTTTGACGTCGTGAAACGCGCCATTAAGGACCTGGAGCACATCGCATTGGCTGATAGCCCACCCA
>JBNNDZ010000345.1:0-2976 GCA_050285865.1 Puniceicoccales bacterium | reverse complement strand
ACCATCTAAAATAGCATCTACAGCAGCTTGAGTAGATCTCTCAAGATCTGTGTCTTCGATTCTTAATAAAAATTTACCGTTATTATGTCTAGCATAAAGCCAACTAAAAAGTGCTGTACGTACCCCACCAACAGCACCGCTCCCGGATGCGTTTACCAGTAAGTTGACTGAACTGAGGGCCGGGTAAGCGCTCTAGCCTCTAGCGTTCTGGTGGTTGCTCGGTGAGGCCGTCTAGGGCGGTGGTGAAGTTGACGAGGTCTTCGGTTAGGCTGGTTATTCGCTGCCTTAGTCCGGAGTCAGCGATTTCGGGTCCTTCGAAATGACTGCCTGTAGCATAGACGAAACGAGGGATGATAACACTGCGAAAATCAAGCATGAGACTGTTCGAGACGGCCATGATCGACATGTAACTGCCTTGTCCGCCCGCAGCGCATAGGAAGCCAACGACTTTGCCGGTCCAGTGGCGACCGGTCAGTTCGATCAGGTTCTTCAGAGTCGCATTGACGTCATAATTGTAAATTGGGGTCGCAATTAGAATGCCTTTGGCAGCGGAAATTTGCTGACTGAGCGCCACGACGTTCTCGTCACCATAGGCGGAGCCGCCGTCGCAGAATGGGAGGGGTGTTTCCGCAAGGTCAATCCATTCAGTTGGGGCTTCGCTACGTTCGAGGTCGTTCAAGGCGGCACGTGCCATCAGTCGACTGCGACTGTTTGGATTCAAGCTGCTGGAAATGACCGCCAATTGGGGCTGGGATTTATGCTCTGTCATGTAAAAAGCTGGAAGTATTTTGCTCAGCGTGTCAACGAGGCACGCAATAAAAAAAGCCCCGGCGGAATCCGCCGGGGCTTAGGGGAAAGTCTAAACTTTAATTAGTTTACAATAACCGTCTCGGTGCCAGATATGACAACGCCGGTTTCGTCAAGAATAACATCCGTTTCGGGAGTTACGACGATGGTCGAGTCATTTTGGACGTTAATGCTCACAGCGCCTGCATTCTCGATAACTGTTGCGGTTTGCTGTGCATCGGCAAGTACTTGCGGGTCGATGTCTGCAAACTGATCCTCGGTCATGCCGGAAACGATCGTGTAGCTGCTGTCTGCAGGAACTTCTACTGTAGAGCCATCCGGAAGGTAAACTACAACGTCACCAGTGACGTTCGATGCGGTGAAGGTTTGGCTGGCTGGGTTGTATTGGAGAACCCAAACGGTGCCACGGATACCAGCAGATGCAATAGGCGTGTTGATGGTGTATTGCGAACCAGGGCCGAGCTTACGAACTTCACCGATCAACTGACCGTATTCGAGTGCAGTCTGGGTGTTCGAGACGCTTGGGTCTTCCTTCAAGCGAAGGAATGTGCCGAGTGCTGGATCGTAGGCAGCTTGCTCGAACTGGTTGATGCTATACTTCGTGTTAGGCGTAACATTGACCGATGCGCCATTCGAGAAGAGGAGGAGGGCCGAAGAGTTGTCACCAGTGACAACGGTAGTGCCAGAGCCGAATTCCTGACCGCGCTTGAGCGGCATGGACTGGCCTGCGTTGTTGATCAGCGTTACGTTGCCCTTAACAAGGAAGGCCTTGATAGTGCCAAGCTTTTCCTGAGCTTGCGCGTTTGAAATAAACAGCGAAGCAGCAGCTGCCAGAATGAGGATTTTCAAGAATTTCATGGTCAATAGTGTGGTTGAAAATGAATAATTAGCGTAGACGTTAGCATTTGGACTCGGGTGATTCAAGCAAAATTAAACTTGGGACGCAATATCCTGCGGATAAGGCCTTGCATTCATTGCACGAATCGATGCACGTTAGGTTGGCGTTAGACTGCACTGGGTCAACTCCGAATCTAGGCATTTTAGATATTTTCAATCAATTTTATAGGCATGGAAATTCTTGGTATCGATATTGGAGGATCTGGGGTTAAAGCAGCCCTCGTGAATACTGAGACTGGCGAACTGCTCACGGAACGTTACCGGGTTGATACACCGCAACCCGCAAAGTTTAACGCGTTGATGGAGACGCTTGAGGAGATGGGTGAGCATTTCCAATGGCATGGGCCAGTGGGATGTGGATTCCCGGGCGTCATTCAAAAACAGGAAATTCGCACCGCCGCGAACTTGCATAAAACGCTGGTAGGCAAACGTCTGGGCGATGAACTGGCACCTTTTTACGGGCAATCAGCACGTTTGATTAATGACGCTGATGCGGCGGGCTTAGCGGAAATGAGGTTCGGCCTGGGTAAAGACAAATCGGGCCTGGTTCTGTTTTTGACGATCGGCACCGGCATTGGCACGGCGATGTTTCTCGATGGTAAACTCGTGCCCAACAGCGAGTTTGGCCATATGACCATTCCTTACGGAAAGGATAAATTCATCAAGGCGGAGCACTATGCGGCGGACTCTGCTCGTAAGCGCGATGACCTTTCTTGGGAAGAGTGGGCGAAGCGTTTCAATGTATTTCTCGAGGAAATTTGCGTACTGGCCAACCCGGATGAGGTCGTCGTCGGCGGAGGCGTGGCTAAGAAGGGTGAAAAATTCATGGAGTACATCGACTCGCCTTGTCCCCTTTCTTTAGCCAAACTGCAGAACCGCGCGGGTATTATTGGTGCAGCTCTGGCGGCGGAGCAGGCTTTATCTGTTTAAAGCAGATCGGCGTTTTCGTTGAACGGTACTTCAGGCACAAATTCAGCCACAAAGCGGCCGGGCTTCTCGTGCGTTGGAATTTTATCGTAAAGCAGGTCTTTGACAATTCGCTCGGCAGTTTCTTCGGGATTGAAGCGCACGAGATCCACCACGTGAGATCTTTTTTGGAAATAGGGAGAACGGATCGTGCCTCGGCAGAATGCCATCCGGCAATGGCGGAGAATAGACTCCACGATGACGGGCTCTTCATTACAGAAGGAATCCGCGGTTAGCTGATCAAGGAATGCGACAGCGGTCTGATTTCCGGGGAGCGCGAGTACTTCTTTACAGAACTTATCCGGT
>JBNNDZ010000344.1:0-8924 GCA_050285865.1 Puniceicoccales bacterium | reverse complement strand
GAGGGTTGCCCCTCCGACTTGAGGCGTAAATACGGCGCGCGTCCCCCCGGGCGACCGCTCGGCGCGTAATCGTTGATCGGGTCCTCCGGCGCGGGTGCCGGCGTTTCATCACTGGTAATCGCGGTGCTGTCGTAGGTCATTCCAAGGTCTTGCCCAAGGATGCTACCCGCGCGACGACTATTCGCGATGAGCTGGCGCGTGTCGTCCCAACGCCCCTCCATCGCCGAGGCAACGATGTTATAAAGCTCCTGAAAATTCGCATTGCTGTTGCCCGAGGTAAACTCCGCCACCGGCTTACGCTCGGCCTGATAAGTGTCGAGCAATGCCTCGCCCGCGAGGCCGTTGACGACCGCTGCGAGCTTCCAGGCTAGATTATGCGCGCCCTGCAAGCCGGTGTTCATGCCCAGCCCACCCGTCGGCGAGAGACGTGCGGCGGAATCACCCACGAGGAAACACCGCCCCTTGCGCCACTCGCGCGCAACCTTGGGACTCATCACCCAAGGCAGCTCGGAAATAATTTCCACCGGCACTTCCGGCATCCCGGAGGACTTCCGCACCAAGTCGATCACGCGGCTTTCCGGGTAATCGGCGATGGACTCGCCCTCCTCCAGATAGTGATGCATCAGCCAGAGGTCCTGCCCGTTGACGGAGACAAACGTTTCGAAAAAACTTTCGCCGATGGACTGATACAGGATCGCCCGGCGCTCCTCCAGTCGCGGCCCGTAGTTGGCGCGGAAATAAATGTTGATGAAGTGGCCGAGATCACCCGGGCCGTCCGCCTCGATCCCCAGCATGTCGCGGATGCGGCTCTTTGCGCCGTCGGAGGCAATCAGGTAATCCGTGGTCAAAGTGCGGGCCTCTTCCGTGGCGCGGTCGGTATAGGTCACCGTCACGCCACCAGAGGTTTCCTCGACCGACTCGACCTGACAATAATGCTTAATCTCGGCCAGCGGATGCTGATTGATCTCCCGCGCGAGCACCGCTTCGACATGCGGTTGCGGACAGTGAAGACGCACGCAAGGTGTGAAGGCTTCGGCGTCTTCTACCATGGGCGAGGTCCCGAGAATCTCGCCACTAAGCGAGCGGCACCAGGCCGACAGCGCGTATTCGTCGGTCGTCACGTCGGCCGCCGACATGCGCTCGTAAAGGCCGAGCTGGGCAAAAACTTCCCCCGTGCGCCGAGTCAGCGCCATCGCCTTGGGGTGGATAGAGATGTCTGGATGGCGTTCCAAGACGATATTTTTCACGCCAAAGCGCGCCAGCAGCAGGGATGAAAGCAAGCCACAGGGGCCGCCTCCGACGATAATCACCGGATAATCATTGTCTGTCGTCATCGGTCGTGTCCTCCAGGACTTTGTTCAACACGTAGCGCGGGCGTTGCTGCACGCACTGGTAGGCGCGGCCCACGTATTCGCCGATCAGTCCGATGCCGACCATGCACACGCTGACCAGGAAAAACAGGATGCCGAACAGCGTGAAAACACCATCCACTTCCGGCCCCACGAACAAACGCCGCCAAGCCAGCACGAGCACCAACAGCAACGAACCACCCGCGCAGCACATCGCAAACAAAGTAAACAACTGGAGCGGCACGAGCGTGAAACCGGTCACCAAGTCGAAGTTGAGGCGGATCAGCTTGTAGTAGCTGTATTTGGATTCGCCCGCCTCGCGCTCGGCGTGCTCGACCTCCACCTCGCCCGGGCGCGCGGCAAATTTATACGCCAATGCCGGGATAAAGGTCGCCCGCTCGCCACTGCGCGCAATGGCGTCCACCACCCGGCGACTGTAAGCGCGGAGCATGCAGCCCTGGTCACTCATGCGAATGTCGGTCGTCCACTCGCGGAAGAAATTGATGAGCTTGGAGGCGTAACGACGGCCCGCGCTGTCCTGCCGATTTTTGCGTTTCCCGCCGACCGCGTCGTAGCCCTGCTCATACATCGCGAGCAGCTTATGGATTTCTTCGGGCGGGTTTTGTAAGTCGGCATCCCGCGTAACAACTACCTCGCCGCGCACGCGCTCTAATGCCGCCATGATCGCCAGGTGCTGGCCGTAGTTGCCGTTGAAATCGATCACGCGGACCTCTGCCGAGCGCTTCTCATGGAAACCCTGCAAGATTGCGAATGAATTGTCCGCTGACCCATCATTGGTAAAAATAACCTCCCAGGGCTTGCCGAGCCGGTCCATAGCCTGGCTCAAGCGCTCGAACAAGGCAGGCAAATTCGCCTCCTCATTATATACCGGGATTACGACCGAACAGTAAACTTTCGCCATAGCGCCTTAGCCCAAATAAAGGCACACTCGCGCCTTCGTGGAAACCGTAAAATTGAGCGAATCGCGCAGGAACTACTCCGCCGACTTGAGCGTGGGGCCGCCGCCAACTTTCCGTTCCAGCGTGCGGAGCTCTTCGGCGCGTTGCTCCAGTTCAGTTTCCATTTCCTGCTGCTCCATCATTTTCTCAAATAGCGCATTCTCGGATTCTTCAACAAACGCCTCGCGTTGCTTGAGTTCCTCTTTGGCCTGATGGAGGGCCGCCTCGCGCTCATCCAGCGTTTGCTTCAGGTGCTCAAGGGCCTGCTGCTCCTCAAGGGAATACTGGGCACCGCCTTCGCCGCCGTGCTCGGAGCGAGCGTTATCAAAGTCCTTAATTTTAGCCTGGAGCATCTCCTCTTTGACCTTGAGCAAGGCCTCGCCTTCCCAGATGTCGCGCTCGCGCTCGGCCAGACGGGCCTCGTAGTCAGCCGCCTTCCGCTCGCGTTCGAGTAAGTCCTTCTCGAGCTTACGTAGATCGCTTTCGAGCACGTCGATGTCTTCCGTCGAAGCATCCTCACGCTCCTCAAAGGGCGCACGCGTCCGCCGCATGATACGATCGATCGTCTGCTTGGACTTGAGGGAGGCTTCGGCGGCCTCCTGCAACTTGGGCCGGAGACTGATGACCCGTTTCTTTTCTGGTGGTTTTGGGGCTGACATTGCTCGCCTTTAGGGCGACTACTTTCTACCAAACAAACGGGAGAAAAATCCACCCTTCTTTTTCGGTGGCACTTCGTCATCCGAAAAATCAACCGCGTTCTCCTTGAGATAGCGGGCCATGACTTGCGCACAAATGCACTCGCGCTCGGGCTCGTCAATTACCATGAAAATGCGCTCAAGCGTCTTGCCGCCTTTCACATCCTTGGCCAACTGCCGGTATTGCTCAGGAAAATAGGTGCAGATCTCATTCATTTTGACCTGCAAGATGTCCTCTAATTGGCCAATTTGATCCTTAGTCAGCCGGGCCTTAGATTCACCCGCCGCATCCAGCGAGTAACCATACCTTTTGAGCAAGGAACAGCGCTCGACGTCACTAAGCTGGTTCAACAACAGACCGCAAGCTTCTGGCAAATGAAGCCCCATGCTGCCGGGACGGAACGGAATATATTTCTTCAGCGTCTGCTGGTCCTCAGTGGACAAAGCATTCAGCAGGGCACGGAAATCACCGCCAATAATAATGTTTTGCGCCATATTTTGCGCAAAGTGGCCAAAATCCTTGAGGGTCTTGATGTCCTCGTTATTGCAGAAACCAAGCGTATCGGCAGAAAGGCCGCTGAGGCTCATCGGGAAATCTTCCGGAATCTGTAACCGGCTGATATTCTTTTCGAGCGTGCGATCAACACTCGCGTGGGCGTCCACCGTAGCCACCATGTCACCAAAGGGATCATCGAAGGCTTGGGTTTCGCGGAGAATGTGCACGAGCAGATCAATGCGCTCGGGCTGGTCGGCAAGCCCTGGGAGTTCGTAAAGCTCCTCCCAAGTAAAGTCGATGTACTTGGACGGCGTTTCGCTCGAGCCCTTGATTGGCCACTCCTCAATCTCCAGATTTTGCGAGAGACTCAGTAAGCTCGTGTCCACCATCAAAGAGGTGGCAAACGAAAGGCGAATTTCATCCCAGTCATCTTTGTTGTAGCGCATTGTTTGCGATTCTTCTGACATGTCTAACCCGCTAAGCGATTTCGGCGATTATTCAACTGACTTACCAAGAAACCGCGTGGCGGTCAATCTCCGCAGCAAGACGGGCGTAGTCCTTGACGACACTGTCTTCCTCCTGAGCGGCCTGACCAACGAGGCTGACCGGCAACCCGAGCGTCACCGCACGCCGGACAACCGTCGCATCACGGATCATCGAATCAAAGATTTTAGCGTCCTGCGACACACGACGCTGGTTGCGGAACTGGTTCATGCGCAATTGCATACGCATCTTCGGAACCTCGATATCAACATTCGCCTTGATGGAGTTGAAGATGATACCGCGAACCGAAGCAGGCGGTGCCATACCCGAGGTACGGAAGCTTGCCGAGCGCTTGTGAAAAAGAAGTAATTTTTCCACCAGCAGCGTAAACCCGATCAAGCTAAGCGCGTCCGGGTTGGACGGAACATAGATTTCGGAACTGGTGAAGACACCACACTGTGAGGCGTTGAGAATGTTTGGCGGACAGTCAAAAACGATGAAGTCGTAGTCGTCTTCAATCTCCGTCAACTGATCATGAATGAGCTTATAATGTGGCTTGGTCGGGTCCCCTTTGAACTCATTCTCCAGATCAACGAGGTTAAACGTCGTCGGAACGATATCCAACCCAGGCAACACTTTTTCCCCGGTTTTGCTCTGCACCACGTCCTTCACCACGATGTCTTTAATAGTGTCCTGGCCAGGATCGAACACCGAATAAATGGAGCCAGTGCCGTTGATGTTCAGCTTGTTCCAGCGGTCCAGGCGCATCAGCCAGATGCTCGCGTTTGACTGGGTATCAAAATCGAACAGCAACACACGCTTACCTTTGTGGGCCAAACAAGCCGCAGTGTTGACGATGAGCGAGGTTTTGCCGACGCCGCCTTTGTAGTTCAGGAAACAGATTTTACGTGGCATAGAAAAATAGGGTTGGTCAGGTGATTGGCAATCGAATGCGCATGGCCGTGCAAATGCAAGCTTTTCACCGTCGATTTACTAAGAGTAACGGCTTGGAGCACAGCAACTTTATGACCAATTTCATATTCCCAGAATGCCAGTCAAGTCAAGCCACGGCTGAACCATCTATCAGGAAAGCGAAATTCAACACCTTTTTAACAGCTGACCTGCACCAGATCTAGGATTGGCCACTTTAAAGTTTATAATCAGCCGGATGGTGGGAAAGCCAAGCAGCGAGACTCTGCCAAAATTGGGTTGAATTTGGTTCAAGACCTTCCTACCATCTAAAAATTCGATCATTCCGAAGGGCATAATCCCTGCCCTCATTATACACCCAATAATACCGAGGAGGACCCAGAAATGAGAAAGTTTAAGGTAGTTACCCGAATTACCAATTATATATGGGCAGAGTCACCGGAAGATGCCCGGAAGTTCCACGAGGACATGATTAACAAAGGTAAGGTTACCCTCCAAAAGGATGGGGAAACCACCGTCAAGTTCTCGCGTGCACTCGGCGTTCAGTTCCTGGAAGCACCGGAAGACATCTCCAAATCGCGCGATCCGATCGACAAGCCACGCCCCCTCGACTGGCTGGAGATCGAACAGGACGGCATGTCCCTGATCGCACTGGTCACCAAGCTTTCCAAGCGCCGCGTATACTACTACGAAGCACTTACCCAGACCCAGCGCTCGATTGACCGTGACGCATGGGCCAAGTGGGCCGGTAGCCACAAGGTGCACCCTAGCTATCAAGAAAAGCTACCCCCATTTATCGTCCACGAGTGTATTCGCGTTCACCGCGAGAAAGGCCTGATTACCGACCACGGCGGCACGCCGGATTCCTCCATCATCCTCGCCACACTCGAAAAGTATGGCTACGAGCCGGACGACTACGAACTGCAGAACGGCTACTGGGCGGAAAACATCCTCGATCGTGAGCTGAACACCTACATCCTCGAAAATTCGAGTAAGGCAGGCGAAGGCGGCGGTGATGAAATGGTTGACGAGTGGGACATCCAACTCGGCGACGACCTCCCCACCCTCGACGAGCTCTCCAAATAAGCCCGCACAAATCAATTTCTTGGCCCGGTGTTAATCACACCGGGCTTTTTTTGCGCCATGCGAGCAAAACGGCCAATTTCGCAATCACGGAATGCGACCACACCACCGCCGCGCATTCCGCACAGTGCAATGATCGAGTGAGGCGTCAGTGAAGATAAAAAGGTGGAGCCCGGTGTCCCTACTGGGCAATTCCATCACGCTGACACCAAGCGATGGAGTGTGGGAATTTAAAGAGCAAACGTTCTAAAGTTCTACAGTGGCGTCAGCACGCTGGCTGGGCACCAAGATCAATGGCGCGACGACGGCCAGGCCGAGGACAACGAAGATGCCTTTGCCCACCGGTGATAATGCGGAGTCAAGACCCGCAACAACGGCAATCGCAATGACAGGAAAAACAACCAACATGGCATACATGCCATGCCAGTTCATATCACGCAAACGGCGAATCATCTGCATCATTAAAATGCTTCCGCCGAATGCCGCGATAACAATGGCGATGAACACGATCAGCCCGCTCAAGTGGTGATTACTGCGCAACCACGCATCGACAAGCTCAATCAGGATTACGGAGCCCGCTCCCGTAAGGAGCAGACTAACCAAAAACGAAACCGGTCCCGCCCGGCGTTGCATGTCCAAATACGAGCTAATCATGAATTCAGACTAGTAAGGCGTACGCTGAAAATCAAGGCACAGATACCGAAGCAACATTGCTCGAATCCGACGCGCTCAGTGCATTCACCAGGCGCACCCGATAATCATAAGTCGTCAAACGCTCCACATCGGTATCAACAAACGCCGCGGTCGTGGCAGAGCCAATCGCTTCATAATCGTTCAAGCCCGCAACGGAACGGAGAATTTGGAATGCGCCGCCTTGACGTGCGTCAGTCGCGTTGCCAGGACTCCAGGCCAATCGCACACCGAAAACAAAACCGTCGTAACTGGCAACTAGGTTGGTCGGTGGTTGCGGAGGTGTCACCACGGCCGGATTTGCTGCGACCGAAACACGAAGGAAACGGGAATTCACATCGGCAAACGGAACGAGGTCGCGCACGGTGATGCGGGCTGTGTAGACCTTCTGAATGCCACCCGAGCCATCGCTGTTTGCAGCCGATACATTGCCGTCCACTGCGAGAACAACCGGGTTGTCCTTAAGCCCGCCAAAACCAGTCAGGCTCTTTGAGCCGGTATCATCAATGTAAGGCGGGTTCAGCACCAGCACATCTTCCCAGGTAACCATGTCATCCGAACCTTCCACGCTGATAACGATGTCGTTATTTGCGCGGACATTGAAGTCGAAGGTCATCGTCAGGTAATCCTGCGGATCCGTGAACGGTGGCACAGTCAGGCTGGCGACGCTATAAGAGCCAAGCGCATCCGGACCGAGCGCGCCCGACTGAAAAATATTAGTGAACCGGGTCGGGTTGGTGCCCATCGCGTATTCCAACAGATTGTTGAAATTGTCACCGTCAGAATTCGAGTTGGCCAGGGAAAGGTCGCTACCGGGCACGTCTTCATCAATGAAGACCGAGAACGGCAATTGACCAGTGTAAGAACCATAGTTCTCCAGTCCCGGAGTTGGGAAGATGTTAAACACGATGACGTTGTCTTCGCCGTTAAGCGGATTCGTGCCTGTACTGAAGAAAGTATTCGTCTCACTCGACTCAATGATGTCGTTGTTACTGTCGAGAGTGATCGAGAAATAGAATGTGTAATCCTTCAGGATGTTCTTATACAGACTGACTTCAAAATCATCCTCCGGCGTGCCGGGATCTATGACATCGAGAGCCACCAGCATGTCCCGCAAGGTAGGCAGGGTTATTTGCTGGGAGATTCGCGTGTCGCCACCATGGGGAAATGCGGCGCTGATTTCTGGCAAGAACGCGCGTATATCGAAAGAATCGTACTGCTTGATTACTTCGGGAGTGGTCAGTTGATCAAACGAACGGAAATACGCCATCAACGTAACCGACACATCAAATGGCTGATCCGGGGTCACCGTGCCCAAGCCGCGATTCGTTATCGTGTATTCCAAATTCACAGTGTCCTCAGGGTGGAACGGATACGTGCTGGAGGGCGTCGAGATGTTTCGGGCGACCAAGTCTGGCGCGCGCACAATCACGAAACCTGGGCCAACCACCACGGTGTTGTTTACCAGTGAGAATTCCTGCACTTGCGGCGGCGGAATGAAGCGCACGATGATGTTGTAGTTACCGGCCGGAGTATCGAACGGCAGATTGATCTCACCCGACATCACAATCTTATCGCCCTGCTCGATCACCTGCGTCTGCAGGTAGGAGCCGAGGATGACGTCGTCGCTGTTTCCGTAGATACTATCCAACGAGAGGCGAATCTCCAGGTTGCTGACGAAATTCGCGTTGATCGATGCCACATCGAAATCCGAACCAGTGCTACCGACTACCACCGAGATCGGCAGGCGTCCCGTGCCCTGTGAATCGTCCAGAATATAAGTGCCCGCTTCGGCCACAACATCTTCGATGGCAAGATCCACGTTGAGCGGTGGCATGGCATCCGCGTTGAAAGTCCCGGGGGGCGTTGTGCGGTTCGGCAAGTTCTCCTTGGGAATCGGCTTCAAGACCGCCAAGCCATCGACAAACGCCACCGAATTCGGGTCTTCGCTGCCCTTATTATAGGTCCAACGCAGGTTATGCTCACCTCCTTGAACGAGGAAGGCGACCTTGCGCCAATCTTCCGTTCCGGAGAAAACTGCTGGCTCGGGCTCTTCGGTGAATGTCTGCGTCGGCAGGCTCTGGACCTCGCCGTCGAGCAGGAAGCTGACGGTGTCCTCCGGGTCGGAGTCCGTTTTGATGAAGAAGGAAACCAATGCCGGGCCGACCACATCGACCTCAAAGCTGGCCTGCTGGCCAACGGTCAAGAGCGGTGTGCGCACCGATTTCTGTTCGCCGGG
>JBNNDZ010000343.1:0-3464 GCA_050285865.1 Puniceicoccales bacterium | reverse complement strand
AAGGGCGGGCGTGCGATTACGCCGGCCGAGCTGGCCATCACGCACACGGAGCTGATGCACGTGCTGGTCGTCGATCCGAGCCGCGACGATTACCACCACATTCACCCGGAGCCAGTGGGCGCTTCGGGGGCGTGGCAATTTTCATTCAAGCCCCGCCGCGCGGGAACGTACCGTGTTTTCGCGGAGTTCGTTCCGACGCGCACGCAACAGATTGTGATCGCAGCGGGCAGCATTGAAGTCGGCGAAACTGAATTTTCCGGACAAGATACTTTGCATCGCAAAGCTCCAGCGGGATTGCCGGAGGGGTGGACCGCGACCTTGGACGTCGATCCGACCACGCCGCAAGTCAACCGCGAGGCGAATCTGCGGCTAACGGTGCGACGTGACGATGGAGAGCCCGCGGTGCTGGAGCCCGTCATGGCGGCCTACGCGCACCTGGTTGCTTTCGATGAAAGTGTGCGCGGCTTTGCGCACCTGCACCCGAAGTTTACCGGCAAGGAAAAGGACGCCGCGCCGCAGTTGGATTTCGTGCTGAACACACACATTCCCGGTCAGTATCGCATTTGGGCGCAGGTGAAAATCGACGGGGTGGAGCGCTTCGTACCGTTCGATGTCGAAGTCGCCGGCCCAGCGAAATCCTGATATTAAACTTTCGGTTTTTGACGTAGTTTCGAAAGACCGCCATCGACGGCCCAGCTTTGGCCGCTAACCCACGTGGCCTCGTCGGAAATTAAATACGCAATCAAGCTGGTGGCGTCCGCGGGCTGGCCAATGCGGCCAAGTGGGTGCATGGCCTCGGAAACTTTACGGCCCATTTCCGAACCGACGATCGGCTGGCTCATGTTGCTGTCGATGAGACCCAGTGCGACACTGTTGACGCGAAGGTTTTTCCCGGCGTAGGTTGCGGCTGCGCTGCGGGCAAGCGCTTCAACGCCGCCCTTGGCTGCGGCAATCGCCTCGTGACTTGGCAGGCCGACTTGCGCGGCGGTGGAACTGATCAGCACGATGCTGCCGCCCTGTTTCATGGCTTTCACCGCGGCGCGCAGACCGTAGAAGGCGGAGTTTAAATTGAGGTTAATCGTCTCATGCCATTCGTCGTCCTTTGTTTGGTGGCCCGGCTTTAGAATGATCGAGCCAACCGCATGGATGTAGGCCGTCGGTGTGCCCACGGATTGCTCAAGCTGCTCGAAGGCTGCGTTGACTGCCTCGGCGTCGGTGCAGTTGGCTTGGGCGCAGGTAATGCCGAGCGACTCCTTGAGTTTTGCGATTTTGTCAGCGTCGCGTGCGATACCGGCAACGGTCCAGCCCGACTTTGTAAGCCGTTGAGCAAGGTCTGAACCGATGCTCCCGGTGATTCCTGCAATGTAGGCAATGCGTTCCGAATCGTTTCCAGCCATAGCCCACCTTAGCCGAGGGCGTTCATTTTTCAAGATCAGCGGGGAATTTAGCGGACTATGGGGCAGTGAAGGAGAGCTGACTGTTGGCCCGATTTTTTTCTATATGCTAAATGGTGGTTGGGTGATGTCGCTTTGGAGCCGCTTCATGTGGGCGCGGGCAACGACGGTGTATTTTTCCGCCCATTTGCGTAGGTCGGCTTGTTCTTCCGGGGTGAGCGTTTTGACGATCTTGCCCGGCACTCCCATGATGACCGAGCCCTCCGGTGCCACGAAGCCTTTGGTAACGAGCGCACCGGCACCAACCACGCAACGTGGGCCAATTACTGCGCCGTCGAGCACGGTACTGCTCATGCCGATCAGGCATTCGTCGCCGATTTGGCAGGCGTGGACCATTGCGAGGTGCCCAATGGTCACGTAGTTGCCAACCTCGACACCGTAGTCGTCGGCCAAGTGCACGACGCTGCCGTCCTGCACATTCGAGCCTTCGCCGATGACGATTGAATTGATGTCCCCGCGAAGCACAGCGCCGGGCCAGACACTACTCTGCGCCTTGAGCGTGACATCCCCGATCACCGTTGCCTGCGGGGCGACGTAAGCACTCGGGTGAATATCCGGCGTTTTCGATAAGTGGCGTTCCAGGCGTTCTTCGAGAGTCATCGTGAGCGCAGTGTAGGGGCAGGCGACTAGTGAAGGCAATCTTTGCGTGATGCGTGATGCGTGCGGTGCGGTCTTTGGGTAGCGGCCGATGTCCGCATCGGCCATAGCGCGGCAATGCACGAATGGGTTCGCGGCGAGGCTTAGCCATTCAGGCGGAATGGATTTATGGGCAAGATACGATACGGGTCGCCTAGAGTGTGGCCGATGGGAGATCGGCCGCTACCGGCGTGACGTGCCATCATACGCATTGGCCGCCCGGAGGTCGGCCTCTACCAAAGATGGCGAAATGCGCTGATCGTGGTGGAGTATTGCGGCTAAGCTTACACCTTCCGCGCCGATACGATCAGGGTGCGGCTGGTCATGACGTTCCACGAATGGTGCTGCGCGGCGAGCTCGTCGCTGATGGCGGAGATGCTCCGGCCCTTGCGATCGCGGCGGTTCTTGGCGCTGGTCCAGGCCCATTTGGCGATCGGGGCAGCCAGCCAGTAGAAAGCGGCGGAGAATTTTTGCAGCTTGCCGGGATAGTGTTTCACGTCGCCGAAACCGTGGTCGACGAGTGAGAGGCCCAGGTGGAAAAAGGTGATGGGTGAGATGTGGCGCATCCAGGCGTCCTTGCCCATGTCTGCGGCTGTTGGCAGCGCGTCATAATAGAGGAACAGGCCGCGGGTGAAAAATATCCAGCGCGAACGCAGGCTGAGCATGTTGGGGACGGAGACGAAGAACACACCGCCGGGCTTGAGGATGCGGTGAATCTCGCGGATGACGCGGTGGTAGTTCTCGATGTGCTCGAAGGCCTCGGTGCAGGTGACGAGGTCGAAAGTGGCATCGGGGAAGGGGAGGTCGTCGCGGTTGAGGTCGGCGGTTTTGCCCGGGATGTCGCCAAGGTCGGGCATTAGTTCGAAATCGCAGGCTTCGGATTGCCACGCGGGACGATCCTTGTTCAGCCGCCGAATCAAGTGACCCCAGCCCGCAGAGATGTCGAGGTGCCGACGCGGCGCATCGTCCAACTCGCCCAGAATGGCGTCAGCAACGTAATCAACAATCAGCGGCGGCTCGGACATGGATTTTTTTAGTTCACGCGAAGACGCGAAGGCGCGAAGAAAACGGTGTTACGAAAAGAATATTCTTCGCACCTTCGCCTCTTCGCGTGATGCTTCCTATATTACGCTTCTGCGAACTGCCCCATGGCGCGGAACTTGTCGTAGCGGCCATTGAGGAGGTCGGTTTCGCTGAGCTTGAGGAGCTCGCCAAGGTGTTCTTCGAGCGAAACTTTGAGGTTCGCTGCTGCTTCGGCGGGGTCGACGTGAGCGCCGCCCAACGGTTCCTGCACGACATCGTCTACCACACCAAGCTCGATGAGCTTATCCGCCGTGATCTTGAGTGCTTCCGCAGCGCGGGCGGCGTGGGCGC
>JBNNDZ010000342.1:0-5129 GCA_050285865.1 Puniceicoccales bacterium | reverse complement strand
ATCAGTTCGAGCAATGCATTCACGTCTTCCTCCAGTTGCTCAAGCAGGCTGTCGCGCCAGGCTTCCAGCAGTAGCTCGTCGTCCTCAGGCACACCTTCGAGGGACACCGCCACACCGAGGCGAAAGCGCTCGTTAATCGGTTCGATAACTTCGCGCAGCGCCTGCAGGAAAAAGGGATTCAGTTTGATGGTCAGCTCAGGCATCGCGTTCCATTAGGGCGTTGAGTTGCCACTTGTGCAATTCGTGAACGTAGCCCTCCGCAGTTTCCCTTTCACCGGCCCAAACGATCGAGCGCCCCTGCTCATGCACTTCCATCATGTGCTTGCGGGCCTTGTCCTCGTCAAAACCCAACACACGGCGGAACACCAGCACGACATAGCTCATGAGATTCACCGGGTCATTAAGCACGACGACATTCCACGGCGGCTCGGTTGACGTCGCGGTATCGCTCTCAAATTCTACGTAAGGACTGCCCATACTTTTCGGCATCGGAACGCCAAGACTAGGCCTCTAGGCCGTCAAGAGCAAGCCATGCCGTCAAGAATTTTCTAGCCGCAACCACTTACTCTCAGCAACGCTACTCGCCGCCTTCACCCAGTGCCTTGGCAACTTCTTGAGCTTCCAGGTGCAGGCTCAGGGCAAGCTCCGCCGATTCGTCACGGTCATGACGACGCGCAGCCTCCTCGGTGCAGGCCGCGATTTGCCCCAGGCGGATAGCCCGCAGGAGTCCCGCCGTGCCCTTCACGGTGTGTGCGAAGTTGGCCAACTTCTCAAAGTCCACATTTTCACCCAGATCACGGATCCAATTGAAGTCCTGCTGCCAGTCGCGAAGGAACATTTTTCCTGCAAGTGCCATGTCCTCGCGGTCGTCCTCATCCAACTCAGCCGAGATGCTGGCCGGATGGTACGACGGGCCCGTAACGGTCACTTTGCCAACTTCGTGGATTCGCTGTAAAATGTCCTCCAGCACGCGGCGGAGCTTTTCTGCGCGGAACGGCTTGGTCAGGTAGCCGTCCATGCCAGCCTCGATGCAGTCCTCCTCGTCTCCCCGCATCGCCCGCGCGGTCATCGCAATAATGGGCGTGTGGCGATTGACTTGCTCTTCCAGCTCACGAATGCGGCGCGTCGCACGAAGGCCATCCATACGCGGCATTTGCACGTCCATCAAGATGAGGTCGAATTCCAGATTCTGGAACTGCTCGACGGCTTCCATCCCGTCATTGGCAATCGTGACATGATGCCCAAGCTTCTTCAGACGCTGATGCGCCACCTCCTGGTTGATCGGGTTGTCCTCGACCAACAAAATATGTAAACCGGACTCCGTCAAAGCGCCTGCAATCAGTGATTCGGCAGCACTTCGCAAGGCCGATGCGGAGGCAGACTCCGATGAGAGCCCAAACACGCTCAGGACCGCTTCACGCAACGCATTCTGCTTCACCGGCTTGGAAAGGAACCGCGCAATGCCCATACGGCGACCGCGGTTACGTTCCTCATCGGTTATCGCTGAAGTCAGGATAATCATCCGGGTCTGGTTAAGACGCTCCCGGCTATTGACCAGCGAGGCAACATCCGTGCCGCTGATGCCTGGCATTTGCTGGTCGAGCAATAGCAAGTCGAAGGGTTCACCATTCGCAGCGGCATACTCCATCAGATCAATGGAACGCACCCCATCGGCACAGGTCGTGGGAACCATGCCCCAGTGGCGGCACACCTCTTCGAGTATTTGCCGGTTGGTCAGGTTGTCATCAACGATGAGTACGCGGGTGCCATGGAGTTCTTCCAAGCACTGCATGGCGGTCTCGGCGTCAGCACTCACTGCCCCCAAGGTCAACTGAACGCTAAAGGTCGCACCCTGGCCAAGCTTACTCGTCACCGAGACATCCCCGCCCATCATGCGGGCGAGCTTGCGGCAAATCGAAAGCCCCAGCCCGGTTCCACCATATTTGCGCGTCGTCGAGGAATCACCCTGGGTAAAGGTGTCAAAAATTTGCTCCAGACGGTCCGGGTCGATGCCGACACCGGTATCAATCACCTTGATATCCAAGTGCAATGTTTCGGCGGTGCGGGCACTCACGCCCACATCAACAATCACTTCGCCCTCTTCGGTGAATTTGACTGCGTTGCTCATCAGGTTATTGAGCACCTGACGGAAACGGATCGGGTCACCATTCGCGATGGTGGGAAGCGTCGGATCGATCTTCACCGCCAGTTCAAGCCCCCGAACACGCGCAATCGACACAAACTGGTCAACCGTGTCCTCCACCGCCTCGCGGATATCAAAATCGATACTTTCCAGTTCAAGCTGTCCGGCCTCAATCTTGGAGAAGTCCAAAATATCGTTCACTAGCGCCAGCAGCGTGTTACTGCAACTAAGCACGGTGTGGAGGTAACGCTCTTGGTCCGGTGCGAGATTGCTTTCCAGGCAAAGCTCGCTCATCCCGATGATTCCATTGATCGGCGTGCGGATCTCATGGCTCATATTCGCCAGGAATTCGCCCTTGGCCCGGTTGGCCTGTTCCGCGCGGCGAATCGCTTCCCGCAGCCGGTTTTCCGTCTGACGCTGCTCCGAAATATCCCGCGATACCGACACCAACCCGATGCAGGAGCGGCTATGGTCAAAGACCGGCATCTTCGTCGTCTGCAACCAGTGCGCTCCGCCATTGCGGACCTGAAACAAGCCCACCCGATTCACAATCGGCCGCAGTGTGGATAACACCTCCTGGTCCGTTTCAGCAATCCACATGGCCGTTTCCTTAGTCACAAAATCGGCAATGGACTTGCCCACCTCATGCCCCGGATACGGTGTTTCCAACGCAGACTGGAACGCCCGATTGGTAATTACGACACGGCCATGGATATCCGTAAAATACACGTAATCCAACGTGTGATCCATCAGGATTTGCAGTAAGCGCAGCTCACTGCGAGGGTTGAGGATCATCTGCCCGTTGACCACGGGATTCTCCATAACAATGATCCAGACCAGATCTCGGTTATCCGGATCGGACTGCACCAGTGCCTCCACCGTCATGTCGCTTTGCGGGCTGGCAAAACGCACTTTACCATGCCAGGCATCGCTGCTCGCATCCCGCAGCAGTGTTTCAAGTTTGACGCCCCTCTGCGCACTCTCCAGAAATTCATACAAGCTTTCACCCTCCATTTCCGGCGCATCATCATGAACGAGCTGCCGAAAAGGAGCATTACAGCGCATTATAACGCCGTGGCGGTCGCACACGGCGTAGGGCCATGGCATTACCTTCGCCAAGTTCGACGTAACTTCAGGGGCGGTATTACTCATTGCTGGGAAAAGAAAAGACCTTAACTATTTTAGCTAAAGTGACAAGAAAATCACATTTCATACAGCAAAACACTGATTTTCCAATCTAATGGATATGCCCGACAACAACCCTAACCAGCCTCTACCTGAAGCCTCAGGCTCCAAGCCCGAGCGTAAGCCCTGGCCGCTTAAATACATCGCCGTGGCAATCGTTCTGTTTATCGCACTATTCAATCTCTATACGTATTGGACGGCGGGAAGCTGAGCTTTATTCCCTACCACTTCCAATAATGCAGACACCAGTACAGGCCAAAACGTTCCCTCATTTTTGAGAACGTAAACTCAACCCGGGTAAACAATTCCGGCTTAGTTGTTTAAAGCACTTAGAACGAAATCCAACGACCGGCAATTTTGTTCAAAGTGCCATCGGCGGCCCAATCGGTAATGATCCCGTTGACCTCATCAAGCAGCTCAGAATTGCCACGGCCAATCGCCCAGACCATCAGGTCTTCCGTCAACACAGGGCGGGCCGGAGTCACTCCGCTGTTCGCATAAGTTCCTGCCAGCCAATAGATTGTTGGCGCGTCATGGATCAGTAATTGCACCTCTCCATTGGCCACCGCCTTAGCGCCCTCAATTGCGGAGTCGTAGGAAACCAACTGGGCGTTGGGGAAGCTAGCTTCAACCAAATATTCGCCCGTGGTGCCAGCTTCCGCCCCCACCTTGTCCTTGGTGTTGCCAATGAGTCCGGGCAGCGCGTATTTCGAAGCGTTCTTGCGTAAAACCAATGCCATCTGACCACTGCGTAAATAGGGAGTCGTCATCGAAATAATGGCCGCACGCTCGGGCGTAAAATTGAGCCCGGCCATTACGATATCCACCTTTCCACTGCGCAGCGCAGGAATCAGCTCCTCGAACTCCATGTCGATAAACAGTGGCGACTTGCCCATGTCCTTTGCCAGTTCTTTGCCGAAATCCACCTCCAGGCCGACCAACTGTCCATCTTCGCGGTAGACAAAAGGCGGCATGTTGGCCGCAACACCGATACGCAAGGCATCACCGGTAGCGGGTGCAGTTTCCAATGGATTGGCGGCGCGGGCTGAACTGCCGCTCGAGCCATCTGACTCACATCCGCTAAACCCAAATAGTGCCGCAAATGCTAAGGCAAAAGCCACCAGGATACGCACCCCTACCGGGCACGCGGATTCACGATTCAGTGAGGAAATGGACGTTGCGTTAACCACGCCTAGCAGTTGGTGCGAAGCAATGCCTCGGGTCAAGGCTATTCCCAGAGCGCCTGCACGGCATTGACCAGCCCCTCAATCGAGGCCGATTTCGCCATGCGGTCAACCGGCAAACCAATCGCACGCATGCGCTCGGCCGTGGTTGGACCAATCGCCACGCCCTTCGGCCGGCGTGCCCCGCTGGCGGGCTGCAAATGTTCAGCCTGGCGCACAAAATTATCCACCGCACTCGAACTCGCAAAGGTGATCGCATCTGCGCCGACCTCACGGAATCGCTGGGCGGCAGGATGACTGTCGAGGTCGGTCAGTTCGGTCTGGTAAACCGGAAACGCGTCAACGATCGCCTTCCCCTCCTCCAGCTTCTGCACGAGCGCCTCACGGTTGCGGTTACCCGTCACGACCAGCACCGCCTGATGCTCGAGATTCTCCTCTTCCATAACGGCCTCCGCGAGTGATTCCGCGATGGCGTCTTCGGGAATGACGTCTACGGCCAGACGCTGCTCACGCACTGCTTGAGCCGTAGCTTCGCCCACACACGCAATCCGCATGCCACCGAAGTGGCGCAGGTCGTCGAAGCGGCGATAAAACTTATCGAAAAAGAACTTCACGCC
>JBNNDZ010000341.1:0-13992 GCA_050285865.1 Puniceicoccales bacterium | reverse complement strand
ATTCGTCTAACCTCTCCGATGTGCAGGTCGCATTTGCGAATACCTGGTTCGACGGCGTCCTGCCCAGCGGCCTCCAAGTCGGTGGCTACACGGGATCGGGCGTCGGCTTGAGCACCGGGGGCGACGCCGTGAACCTGTTCGATACCGCAAACAATCGCCGGGCCAATGTTTCCTTCGGTAGCTCGCCGTCGGCAGCGCCTTTTGGCAGCTTTGACAACACGGAAGGGCTCGACTTGGTAACCATTACCCAGCTCAGCGAAATCGGCGTCAATGGTGCCTTTGCTGCGGCAAACAGTCAGAACGAGGTTGGCTCGCCCGGACGCCTTGCCCGCAGCTTCAACGGCGCTTACAATGCCTGGGCAGTTGACTATCCGGAAGTTGATCTGAACGACACCAATGCCCGGGTGAACGGCAATAGCCTGTCCAACCTGATGCTCTTCGCATTCGGCCTCGATCCTGAGCTGAATAATAGCGGAGCAAATCTGATCATCGAAGGTGGCGTCCTGTCACAGCGCGGCGAAGAAGTGCTTGAAGTCTTGCCCAGCCCGGTCGGAACCGAGTTCGCAGTTCAGTTCCTGCGACGCATCAACCCGGAGCAACTTGGGCTCACCTACGTCGTTCAGTTCAGTCACGATATGGAGAGCTGGACCTCATCGAATGCCGAACCAGTAGTCCTCGCCACCGACGGTGAAGTCGAAGCGGTATCCGTTCCCTATCCATTTTTCACTCCCAATGGTCGCAAGGCTCGCTTCGCCCGTATCGTAGTCATCCTGAACTAAGCTACCATTCAACCTGCACCAACGTCATGAACCATCTCATCACCACGACCATCGCGCTGACACTTTCAGCAAGTGCAGCGTTGGCGGGCCTTCAAACCAGTGGCAGCGTCAACATCGACATACCGGGAGATTTCACCGGCGTCTTCATCGACATACAAACGGGAAGTTTTTCCACGGTCGATGATAGCGATTTCCAAAGCTCCGATGTTAACTTCTTCTTCGGAGGTAGTGGCGTGGCCAACGGGCCGAGCTTTCAGCCAGTGCGCACTGGTGTCGGTAACCTTGACCCAATCGCCAACCTCGCCCCAGGAACAGTCGTCGACTCCAGCCTACTTCTTGCTACCGGGTTCGGTGGCTCCGAGAACACCCATATTGGCCTGGACCTTGACCAATTCCAATTGGGCGAAGTCGGCTTTCTCGGTTTCCACATCGATATCGCTGGTGAACTTCACTACGGTTGCATGCGGGTGGATCTGGGTAATGTCGGTGAGCCAGGCATGGTCCTCGACTGGGTGTATAACGATACTCCCGGCATGGGCGTGACGGTTGTTCCAGAACCCGGCCACTACGCGATGATTATTGGCTTGGCTGGCATCTCGGCACTCGCCGTCTATCGCCGTAAACGTAAGTTCGCCGCATAGAGACTCAATCCCTCTGGCCGCTTCGTCTTCCTCTAAGACTCCATGCGCTTATACTAATCCGTGTTCGACCTGAACACGGATTTTTTTGTCCCCACCCCACTGCTTCCCAAACGACGCTGAGCATTCGTGCTGTACATGTCTCGTTAGATCGATTCATTCAATGTGTCTACTTGACTTCAGTCGCCATTGCTGTTCCATATATTAGAACAGCATGAATAACACTTTGAACAATGGTTTAGCGCTACTGACGACGATTGCCGATTCGACCCGTGATTATGGCGTCACCGAGCTTGCCCGCAGCATGGAGTTGCCCAAGAGTCACGTTCACCGCTTATTACAGTCCCTGTTGGACAGCCAGTTGTTGGACAAAACGGACGAAGGCCGTTACGCGCTCTCGCTCGGTGTCCTCAAGCTAAGCCGCGAACTGCTTTTAAACCTGCCCATCCGGCGCAAAGCAATGCCCGCCATGGTGGCTTTACGGTCCCAGACGGACTTAGACCTGACGCTCGCTGTGCCTCATCAGGGCGAGGCCATTTCCGTTATGCATTTTCTCGGCAGTGGTCAGCTGATCGATTCTGCTGAATCCTTGGGGACGGTGTTGACTATTACTCGCTCCGCCAGCGGCAAACTGTTCCTCGCCCACGAGTCCACGGAGACTCAGCAACTCGTGGTGGCCGGGCTTTTTCCGGAAGAAGATCAGCGCTTCGCATTTCATCAAACGCTAGCGAATATACGGCAAGAAGGTTACAGCCTCCGCGAGCCCTTTAAGCCGCATAACAGTAACAGCTTCGCCGTGCCAGTATTCGATGCATCCGGTCACGCCGTTGCTGCCGTAGGCGCATTTGGCGCACTTACTCCCGAATTGCTCGCTGATCTGCTCCCCGTCTTTCAAAACACCGCACAATCCATTCAAAACAATCTCGACCAGGAAACGGCATGAACATCTCCACTGCCCTCAAAAACAACGAACTGATGACTCAAGCCCACGTAGATCAATACTGGGAAGAAGGCTACACGATCGTTAAAAACGTCTTCAACGAAAAGGATCTGGACGAACTAAAAACCGCCACTGATCGGTGGAAATTCATGGGCGATTTACTGGGCCGCACCTGGCGTAAACAAAACACGGTAATCTGGGTCGACGAAGATCCACACACGGGCCAGACGGTTCGCGGCATGCAATGGCCATCTTATCACGATGCAGTCATGGACAAATATCGGACGGACCCGCGCATGCTACAGATTGTCGAACCGATCATTGGTGCAAACGTGAAGCAGATCATCAATCAGGTCCACTGGAAGCGTCCCGGCTCGCAAACCACTTGGCCGCTCCACCGCGATATCCGCAGCCGTCAGCCTTCTTGTGATTTCTTCGATCTTTACCACTGCTGGGTCCAAACGGGCATCGCCATTGACCCTCACATGAAGTCCAACGGAGCCATGCAGATCGTTCCCGGCAGCCACAAAGACATCGAGCAAAATCCCGACGATAAGAAGACGTGGAACGTCCCGCAATACGGCGAAGACCAACGCATCAAGCACATGGAATTGGAACCGGGCGACGTCGGCCTTTGGAACGCATATACCGTGCATGGCGGCGGATTTAATACGACCAAATACATGGACCGCCGACTCTACATCAACGGCTTCATTAGCGCAGACAAATGCAACCGCGGCGAATGGGTCTGGAAGGATGGACGCACGCAACGCCTTTATGGCAAGCAGGCGCTCATTCAGTTCGACGAAATCGGAGAATTAACCGAGGCCTTCTATGCCGCCGATCTCGGCCGCAAGGAGCTTATCCGGGACTAATCTGCCCTCCTTGGTCAGTCTTCCGCCAGTGATGTTAGCGTAATATTTCGGAAGCGAATCGGAGTTCCCTCGCTTTGCAATGCAATGGCACCAAAGAATGGGCGGACACCGGTAATCGAATTCACCAGGTCGCCATTCAGATAAACTTCCAGGCTGTCCTTCTTGGCAACTACCTTCATGGCATTCCACATGTCGGCGGCTTTCTCCTTACCACCCTGACGACTCAAGCGGGCAACCGGTGCTCCAGGTGCAACGTAGACCGTACCTTCGCCATGAAAGCCAACCAGTTGGCCAATCGAAAAAATGTCTCCCGCCATGCCTGATTGCAACTGCACCTCAATGCAGCTTGGCCATGTTTGAAAACCGCTGGTGCCGACAATCGCGTGCAAAAGCAGTCCACTATTTCCACCTTCGGCCGAGTCCCAGGTCCATTCAAAGGAAAGCTCGTAGTCCTGCACTTTTTCGCTCAGGACGAGATAGCCATATGGAGCACCGGAACACACAAGCTCGTCGCCTTCCACAGACCAGGCATCGGTGGTCGTTAGCAGATCACTGCCGTCAAAAAAACGTAGCTTCTCGATCGGCTGATTCGGCAGCGACTCTGCAATACAGTTACCCACCAATGCCACCACCCCTACGAGGGCCAATATCAGAGAACGCGATTTCATCACTCAAGACATGCCGAATTCGGCCCCAAGCCGCAATCAGCGAATGTCCTCCATGTGCAATTTTTTCCGACGCTGGCTAAAGTAGGCCCCACACTTTTCACAGTAAAACTCAACCCCGAGATCCGTCGTTGGACCGGTGAAAGTCTGTGAGTAGCTGCGCTGCATGACCTCACCGCACTTTGCGCAACGGGCAGGCTTTGCGCGGCGATACAGGAAGCCCAGCAGCACAAGTGGTATTGCCAAAAATCCCCAAAGCGGCGAGCCGATTGCGAACCCCACACCAATGGGCACCACGATCGAAGCTAACATGATCCACAGCCCGACCCGATTCGGCCCCCAGAGATAAAGCTGACGCGATTCTTCATCCCAGAACTTTTCCGGGCCATCCGGCTCAATGGTCATACGTTCCATAATCAATCAAAGTTGCGGCAAGGCGTCGAAATCCGGCGCGACCTTAGCGGGCAAGGCAAAAACGCGTCGCAGTAAAGCATCTCCGAAGGCGTTTTCCTCACATTCGAAAAAATTCAAAGGATTAAAAAGCGACACATCATGCCGGAACAATCGATAGCCACGCTCGACAAGGAAGCTCTTGTAGTCGGGGTCTTCCTCGCTTGCCGGTGCGTCCAGATAGAGCACCGGCTGGCAACTTTCCAACGTTTCAGTGGCACCGGTCAGGATCGGCAATTCGCCGCCACATGCGCTGATCTTGATGAACTGAATTTCGCTAAACCCGTATTGGTCGAACGGTGCGACATTCACCGGTTCCCCCTCCTCCGCCATTAAGGCAAGCTCCGCCGAATTATGAACGGCATGCCGCGTTAAGACAGGTATTCGCGCTACGCCAGGCTGATCGCCCAACGCAAACGGAAATGAAACAACGTTTTCCAGATCGTTCAGTGCCAGATTCGCGTTGAGATTTTGATATGCCATCCGCTGAGGTTCAAATGCGAACACGCGTCCGGATGCGCCGACTGCCTGCGCGAGAAAAACCGTGTGCGCACCAATGTGGGCCCCAACCTCGATGACCGCCATCCCAGGCTCGACGACCGAGCGCAACAGGCCAATCGCGCCTTCTGCATATTCGCCATACATCTCCAACGAACGCCCCACGATGACATCGAGCGGATTGTATAGCATCGCGCCATGGCGCATGGTGCGCAGGCGAAGCGGACCTTTGGCGTAACAGGAAGGATGGCGTGTGCTCATGGCGAAACGTATAACAAACTTTGACTGGGCTGGTCTTGTGCACCGTGGGGCGCATTGGCGTGGGCGAGACCGTTTTGCTGCATTGCACTGCCCCGGTGCGCAGCAGGAGCACCTTCAAAAAAGACCCGTGAACTGCCGATTCGAATTCGTGCGCCGCCACGCGTCTGACCATTCGCGACACCGTCACCGGCATCATCCGAGCTCCCCTGGCTCACACAAACGCAGGTATTCGTGTTGGCCGGTTTCATGTTCTGCACCCGCACCCGACTACATGCCGTGCCAGGCTCAATCTGCCGGTTGTCCGAGACATTGACCAGCGGATCCCAGGGAGCGGTCTCCGCCGACTCCTCGACGACGGGTAGCTCGCCGTGGACATCGCGCTCCGCCGAGGAGCGGCCTTTGGCATTGGTGACAGCGGGAAACATGACTTAGCCGAGATTGATCTTTTTGCCGTCGATGTTGACGTCTTCTTCGGCACGTTGATTGATACGCCCCGCGACAAGCTTAGCCTCTTCCTTGACAATTGTCTCCGACCGAGCCGCCTGCAAAGTGAACAACTCCCCGACCCATTGCGTGACCCGACGATAGCTCTCGCGGGCACGGTCCGCAGCGAGGTCGAACACAAGTGTGCGTAGCGAAATGCGATTCGAGGTGACAGTGAATTCGTCGTCGGCCTGCATTTGAATGCTACCCCCGCGCGCATGTAGAACCAGGTTTCCCTCGACCGCCCATTTGTGCGGATTCCGTGCGTGGAGGACACCGATCACATAGGCCGCGACGGGCTCGCCAATGACAAGCACCTCGTCGCCCTCCGCCGGATCATAAGCGTAGCCGACCGCGACATCGGCAGAGAACTCATCGCCATCGCGGCGAACGCGCAAGGTGCGTCCGCGCACATGCAATACCGTGGCTGGGCCGAGAGGCTGCCGACTGGTGGTTGATTCAGCGGCGGGTTGTGCATCAAAGGTGGTCATGGCTCAATCAAGTAACGGGTGGTTGTTGGTAAGGTGGTTCTACACCATCGGCCGGCGGGCGCCAAGTTTCGGCTTCAAGACGATCAAGGTCAGTGCTGCGGACCTTTTTACGGATCGCGCGGGTGTAGTCCGTGGCCTCATCATCGGCGGCGTGTAAATTAGCATGGGTAAGGTCCACGCCGACAAAGCTCGCGCCTGCCAGTGAGGCCACGCTAAAGTCAGCCAGCTTGCAATTCGCCTCATCGAGCACGGCACCATCAAGCTTGGTTTGGGCGAAGATAGCACCTTCGAGGTCGGCTTTACGGAGATCCGCACGGGTGGCATCCGCTCCGCTAAACTGCGCCTTGCTGAATACTGCTCCGGGTCCATGAATATCAAAGAGGGTCGCGCCATTAAACAGCGCAAAGCTACCTTTTGCATCATGGAATTTTGCACCGCTGAGGTCCGTCTCAATGAAGGCCGTCTGCTCCAATGTGGCCCCGGCAAAATTAACCAACTTGAGCTTGGCCTTGGAGAAATCACTTCGCGAAATATCGCAACCGGACAAATCTTTGCCCTCAAAATCGATCTCGGAGAAGTCACAAGCAAACAGCGTGCACTTCTCAAAAGTCACGTTACGCACATCCAAACCGGGTACCCCAACACGGTCCAAGCGGGCATTTTTAAAATGCATTCCAAGCAACTGCGCGGCACCGTAATAGCGTGAGCCGAAGTCCACGAAATGTAGCTTAGAGCACTCGAATTGGATGTCGTCCAACTCGCAAAATGGAAACGAAACGTACTCCAGTGAAGCCTGGTCGAAATCCACTCCGCGCAACTTGCAACGGGTAAACTCCACCTTGTCCAATGTCGCCTCCCGGAAGGTGACGCGGTCAAACGTGCAGCGGCGGAACGTAATCTGTTTCAACGAAAGACCCGAAAAATCTTCCCCAGAAAAATCACGATCCGCAAACGTGATGAGCGACATCGTCGCAGCGGAAATATCCTGGTGATCAAATTCCGAAGCCCCGAGATCTATCGTGGCAAAGGTCGCATCCTGCCAGTTGACTCGCCGTAATTTCGCTTTTTCAAAAAAGCAACGCTCACCATTTGCGCCCGCAAAGGATGCGGCGGCGAGGTTCGTTTCGTTGAAGTGGCAGAAGTCCATTTTTGCTCCGGCAAAATTACTCCCGGGCAGGTTGGCACGGGTGAAGTCACAGTGTTGGAAATCGCCATTTTCAAACGAAACGGCATCGAGTTTAGTCGAAGTAAAATTACACTGCTTTAAGGTGCGTCCGGAGAAATCGGCACCGCGCAAATCGGATTCACCAAACTGCCCGCGCTGTACTCTTTCGGGAAAAACTGCAGCACGTAAATCGGCATTGGTTGCGATAAAAAATGTCAGGTTCGCATCCTTGAAGGACGCATTCCGAAAGCTGCCCTCGGTCATTTGGGCATTCTCGAGATTGGCCCAGTCAAAGCAGGCTTTATCGAAGTTTCCATTCGACGCGATGATGTTTTCCAACATGGCACCTTGCAAATTCGCACCCGGCATCTCACAGGCACTCCAACTCGCCCGGGGCATCTGTGCATCGATCCACTGCGCGTTCGGGAATTTGCAAGTTGAGAGAATAAACATGTCCCCATGAGCGCGGGAAAAATCAACCCCCTCTCCGTCGCAGGTAAGCATCACGCTGTCCACCCATTTGCTGTCCGTGAGCGTCACCTGATTTAGCTCACACTTTTCGATCGATGTCTTGTCGATCAGGGCACCATTCATCCGCGCATCGTTGAACACGCAGTCTTCAAACACGCAGCAACGAAGCGTTGCACCCTCGAAATTACACCCGGAAAAATCCACATTGGTTACCACGGCCCACTCGATGGTTTTACCGGAAAAATTCTGTCCTGCTGCTGAGCCAGCACTGATGTAAACGTGGGACAAACCACCACCATCGGCTAAATGTGCCGCAAGTTTTTCCGCGTCCAACGCGGTGAGTTGCCGATCAAGCTCCATGCGAATCCCCCGTTAAAATGACTTCTACGGCTAGCGGATGCTTATCGTGGACGAAGTTTGCAATGAGCGTCTTGCGAACACTGGCTCCCGCAAAATCCGGGTCAGTCAACGTGGCATCCATGAAACCCGCCTCGTACAAATTCGCCCCGGCAAAATCCACCCGGGTCACCAAGGCTTGATAAAAAGAAGCACGGATCAGGTTAGCATAAACCATCGCTGTGTCGGTGATCTCTGCATCACTGAAGACCGCACGTGGCAGGATCGCGCGGGAGAAGTCACAGTTGCGAACAGTTGCTTCGGTAAACGCCGCCATGGGCAGTTCCGCCTCAGTAAAGCACGTGTGCTCGCACAATGCGCCGTTGAAAATCGGGGCCTGTCCCGTTGCTTTACTGAAGTTCGTCTCGGTAAAATCCGTCCCTGGTCCCGTCCGAATATTTTCAATGCCTGCGCCTACAAACGACGCGCCTTTAAGGGAAGTCCCCTCAAACTTGCAGGAAGGCACATTGCAGTGGTCCATCACCACCCCGTCCATGATGGCGCGGGAGAAATCACAGAGCAAAAACTCGGTGTCAGTGAAATGCGTTCCGGCAAAGCCGCACTTCGCAAAACTCGACAACTGCACCCGCCAGCCGTTCAGGGCGAGACCACCAAAATCGCATTCCTCAAACGATGTCGTATTGAGATTCAACCGGTCCAGTTTGGCGTGCGTGAAGTCGACCCCTTTAAAGCTGGCCCGTAGCACCGTCGACTCAGTGAAATCCGTTTCGACGCAAACTGACTGATTGAAACTGGAGCCATCAAGTTGTGCACCAAAAAATGTGCAGCCGGTTAAATTCGCCTGATCGAGGTTCGCGTAAACCAGCATATGGCCTGCGAAATCCAACCCGGAAAGGTCCAGCCCAGATAGATCGGCACGCGCCAGATTTCCACCCGCCTGGAGCACTTCCACGACACGTTCGCGGGTCAACGTTTCGCCCGGGAGAATCATCGGTTCCTCACCTTCAACGTAGGCTGGGCCCATGCCGGACTCCCCGAATGCCTTGGCCTGCCCAATTGCAATCTGTTTCAAAATCGCTGCTCCGGCTGCGTCGATGGTTGGCCCAATCTTGGCTGCTTCTTCCTGCATCGCCGCTGCTTGCGAATCGGCATCCCGCGCATCTGCAGCAAGGGATTCCAATCGCGGCACATGGGACTGGAGCTGAGGCTGCAAGTCGAGCGTCGGATTGGCGATATCCTCGAGGGGATCTGCGGGCAACTGGCGCGGCGGATTCGCTACGCGGTCCTGGATTAGATCGCGATGCTCGGCAGCCTGCGCCTCAACGGCTTCATCGATCTCTTTATTTGCCTGCGCTTCAGCATCCGCCATTTGCTTGCTCATCTCCTTTTCGCTCTGCGCAACACTTTCCTTCGCTTCGGCCACGGATGCCTTCACTTCAGCCATCGCGGCGTCGAGTTCAGCGCGTGCGGCTTCAGGAAACGGAACCGCCATCGCCTCCTCGTCATGGTATGCCTGCAAACGGCGGACCAGCTCGCTGCCGGAAATGGGTTCTGCAATAGGCTCCGTAGTGACGAGAATCCTGGTCACTTCCTTGAGCTTTTGCGTGCGGGCGGGAGCCGTTCCCCGCCACGTTACCAAAAGCAATTCCTCTTCGGCGTCGACAAAGACCGTGTCGAGCTTGAGTGGGACCTCGCGGTAATCGGGCTCATCAGTTGGATCGTCTTGCCTGAGGAGCAACACACGGGCACCGAGGCCGGGCAGGCTTGTGTTTATTTCCCGATGCTCAGGGTGAAGATTCCGCAGCGCAACGGATTCGTCTCCACGGAAAAAACCGGGGATTTGCTGATCCGCCGGTGCTTCTTGATAAAAGCCCCAGTCGAAGTCGTCCGGGCGCCAAGGCCAGTTCGTCCTCAGCCAAGCCTTGCGATAAGAACCACGCAAACCCTTGCGCGGGGACCAGGCATCGCCCACCGGACCAAAGCCCGCTGGCACATACTTTTCCGATGGATGCACAACGGGGTGCTCCGGATATTCAAAGTGTGGTAGCGCCCCACCCTTGTAGCCTAGGCCGACCGGGTTATCCGCGTAATTGGGACCACCAAAAGCATAGCTCCAACGCACCGGAATTGAGTCGATCAATTCGACATCACTAATGGACTTCTTCAGGAGGCTGTTCTCCCAAACTCGGCGGCCAAAAACATTTAGCGATTTTTCCTGCTGTCCGACGCGTACACTGACCGTAAATGCTTGGGCAGGTTGACCTTCCGGCGGATAAGCCGTGGCCTTCACCAGCCATTCACCATTGAGCTTGAGCGGGGCAAAATCCCCCGGTTGCACGGGCTCAGTCGCCTCGCCTTTTCCTTCCGACAAAGGCCCGGTCGGCTCAAGGGGTTTCGGTTTTTCATCCACCCATTTTCCGATGTCGCCACCCAGCAAAGGCATGGTCGCCTTAACGACAAAAGTAGCGGTCCACGCCGGAGGCTCTGGCTTGTCAATGATCCAGCCAAATGTGAGGAACTCCGGATTCTCGTTGTGAATTTTCATCGCGCCAAGCAAAGGAGCTCTTAACCGACCTCGACCTTGAGCCCCTGATAGGTCTGACTTGCCGCAGTGTAGGAAATAACCGAGCCAACCAGTTTAGCATCCGCAGCATTCACCTTCTGCTGGGCGGCATTGATCGCAATCGAGTTGGCGATCATTTCCTGCTCTGTCGTGCAAACCTTATCTTTAAGGGCCTGCAATTGGTTTTGGGCGGCCTGCAGTTTTTTATTGGAAGCTGTCACCGAGTCTTCAGCGGCAATCATACGACCATAAGCACTGGCTTTCGCACTCATTTTACCTGTCGAGTTGAAGAAGATAGCACTAAGCGTGTTTACATCCTTCTTCTTGGTAATCTCCGTTTTGTCCCCAGTGCGGATCTTCGATTCACTCCCTATAATGGTTTCACTCTTGGCGTTAACACTCATGGGGCCGGTAATAGTTTTCGACTCCCCGATACCCATGACATACGTCTTCTTGTAAGGAGCGGTAATCTCTGTTTTCGCACCAAGATTCGTCGATTGATACCAGCCCATAATGGTCGAGCTTTTGACCCCCATAATGGCATCTGTCCACGTGCCCGCAATTTGAGAGACGAGATTGGGCACGATAGCGCCAGCGTCCCATTGGCCCGCACTATTTTTGCCAATCTTACCAATGGGGCCGGCCCATTTTTTGGGGTCCCATACGCTGCCCCATGGATCGGCATAGTCCGTCTTAAGCTTTACGCCCTCCGGTCCAACAGTGACCGAGCTTTTACTGGATGGACTGTAAATAACGACCTGCTTTTTGACCGAGTCGAGGTTCACGTAATTGCCGAAATAGTCAGTAAGGCGCACCCCTTCGGTCTTGGCCGAGGAGTCGAGAATCAGCGCATTCATTTTGCCGTCATCATTCTTCGCCTGATTAAGCTGGATATACGGCCCGCTTGAGCTCGATTCCATGCCGATAGTGTTGCCCGCGACGTCGGAAATTACTGTTTGTGTCTGGTTGTCCGACAGAGTCGTCGGCGGCATGTTGGACTTGTTATAAACGCTACCAGTGATGATCGGGCGGTCCGGATTGCCCTCCATGAACTCAACGATGACTTCATCCTGAATAGCCGGGAGGAATTGCGTGCCGTGGTTATAGCCGCCCCAGGGCTGCGCGATTCGTAGGAATATCGTTTGGGTTCCATCGGTATCCCACCAGAATTGCACCTGCGTGCGACCGAACTTATCGCAATCGGGCACACCGCTGACCTTGGATGTGCCAACAACCTGAGCGGATTGCGGCCCCTTCACCACGGGCCAGGGTGTCGTGGCTGGCGCATAATACTGGATCGACTGCTCGATGCAGGTAAAGGTCGCTTTATACGTAAACGCATCATCGCCCTCGGAATTACTGCTTTGGAAATCTGGAACCGACGCTTCCAGATAGGTTGAAAGCACAAGGTACTTCGTTCCCTGCGTGTAGCCTTGTTTGAGCAGGGTAAAGGGATAGCCTGCGTTCAGTGGCGTGTAGTAGGTTAAGCCGTTGCAACGCGTGCCCGATGCGTAGATGCCCTGCATCTTCACCTTGGCCAGCGGATCCCCCCATAGGGCCGAGAAACCGGTCGTGTCGTCATCGCCATCAGAGGACGTGTCTTCCCCATCGTCCGCAGCCGCACTATCCGGCTCTGACGAGGTTGCGGTGGGTTTCTCTGTTAATTGATAGTCACCAGGATACTGGCTAATCGGCTGACTGTTGTTGCCCGTATTGCCCTCAGTCGAACTGACAACCGACAACGTCGTTTGCGCACCGAGAAAATTGTAATCGGTCAGCGTCACCTGGCCAGGGCGAACAGCAGACGTTTTTACCCAATCGGTGATGACTTTCATGCCATTAGAGCAATCATTGTGCGCCATCACGTAAATCGAGTCTTCGCCTGTAGGCAAAGCAACGGCCGTACTGTCGTCTGTTATCACCCAGGTATGACTGTCCTCATCATGAGTAAAGTAATAGATGATGCCGAACTTCTCGAACCATCGCGAAAGGAAAGCCAAGTCACTCTCACCATACTGCACGCAGTATTCCATGGTGGGGTAATCCTTGGTCAAATTGATCGAGGTCTTGTTGACATTGTTCGTCGTAACGACTTCGGAAATAATCCCTGAAATGTCCTGCCCCTTGAAGATACGCATGCGCTGGTTGATGCTCGAAAACCAGGGCCAGGGTGAAAGCGTCGCGGTGTAAACGTAGTAACTTCCCTCCGGCAAGGCCGCGGAGAAATCGGTCACATAGGCATTTATGTAACGAGTAGGTGTACCCGGATTCGCACCAGGCGGAGGCAGCATGGTGACCGTTACATTCTGCCCGACAATAGTGGAGAAATCTACGTCTGCATCCGTGCTTAATAAGCGTGCCGTGTAGGAGAATAGTCCACTGACATAATCCGAGCCTTTCAGGCTTTCTATAAGGAGATCAGACGTGCAACTTGGGCAACTGAAAGTTAGGTAGCGATTATTGGTATCGGCCATAGCGGTAGCAAAAAAGTGGCGGTGGCGGTCGGAACGGAATCATATCTCATAGGTCACCTAAGCAGAGCACAATACCGTTGTATGTTACGTTCCGACGAAAGTTGTTTTGCACAGTCGTAACATTCGCCCTCCCTTTTGAGGTTGATTGGTATTCGTTACGGCGAAGCATGGAAACCATGAGACACCTACTGCAGACTTTATTCCGGTATGACGATGTACGACTGGCTGTTTCACCGCTCAACTCACTGAATCGCGCCTGACATCACACGAGCCAACGGTGCACCTCACCGCCCTCATAACACTGCTAAACACAGCTAATGAATAAATCTTCCGCTGAACATTCCGCACACACCGGATTCTTGATAGTCTTACTGGCGCTCACGGCCTTCTTTACCGGTTGCAGTTCGCCCGATCCACGCCCTTACAATGTTGACCTCGATGCCAACCAGAACCTTGGCAGCAGCACCGTGCGCGTTGACCTGATCGGCATCAGTTCTTCGGATGCAAACCGCTTGATGGGCTATCCGATCGATAAATACTGGGACCCGAGTAACCCGCTCCGCCAGAGTTTGCAGAAGAAAACATTCGTCTTCGGCGAAGGCCAGCCGACGACGCACGTACTCGCCATTGATGACCCCATCTGGAACGAATGGCTCAGCCGCGGTGCAGACCAACTCCTGATTATCGCAGACCTTCCGGGCGTATTTAAAGAAGGCAGCGACTTGCGCCGACTTGTAATCCCGCTCGACCTTTACCGCTGGCCCAATGGCTGGTTCTGGCGCACCAAAACCATCGACCTGCAAATTCAGGCTCCACTGATCCAATTGAAAACCGCACAGATCCCGCAACCCACCGGAAACTAAGCCCAGGGAATAAACCACC
>JBNNDZ010000340.1:0-5609 GCA_050285865.1 Puniceicoccales bacterium | reverse complement strand
GAGGTCGTCCACCACACCGCCATTGGGGTGGCACATCGGCGAGTAGACGCCTTTGCCGATGGGCGTGTCCTTGATTTTGTTCGGCAACAGGTAATCGAGGAATTCCTCGGCCTGCGGACCACTGACGAGCGCCTCGCCCATGTGGCTGACGTCGAACAGTCCAGCGGCTTCGCGAACAGCGCGGTGCTCCTCCAGAATGCTGGTGTATTGCACCGGCATTTCCCAACCGGCGAACGGCACGAGGCGGGCACCGTGGTCCTGATGAAATCCGTAGAGCGGGGTGTGCTTGAGCTCACTCATGGTTCCGGATTGTCTAACAATCCGACAATCTGGCCACCATAAAAGCGGGGCATGGGGAAAAATTTAGGTGTCAGCGGTGCTATTCTGCCTTCGGGGGCCAATCTTCCATTTGCTCAGGGGCATCGAAATAGGCGCTGAGCAGTCCGATGTTCAGGTCGGCCTGTTCGATGATGATTTCTGAGGCAATTTCTCCGTCGCGGGTGACGATGATATGGAAGGGAATGGTCAGCCAACCGACTTTCCGGTAATCTTCGAATGTCGTCACTTCCAGTTGGCCAGAGGGGGTAATGCTTTCGACGCGATACTCCAGGTAGCGCTCACCGTCGATCCAATATGTGAGGTCGGGACGGTCGGTTCGTTTAACTTCGATTTTGTAATACGTCACGCCGTCGATTTCTTCCTGACCGGACCAGTCGAGCGCACCCGGTGTGTCACGCAAGGCCCAGATGGGGCTGAGGATCGGGGACGAGCCCCGCGCCGTGTGGGCGGCTTCTCCGGTTAAGCGATAGGCGGTGGGGAGACCTTCGAATGAACGCCAAACTTCCTTACCGTTGTCGGTGGTGATCATGCGGCGGGGTTGCGTTTCGATGATGAGACGGCTCTGGTTGGGGGCGCGCTTGATCTGGCTGAACGGGATCTCCTTACCATCGGCAATGACTTTGCCTTGCAGGCGGATGCTGTTGATTTGGGCGATTTGCGCCTCGCCGCCCTGGGCCTGCAAGTAGCGGCCAATGAGCTCGCTTTGACTGCCTGGAGGGCGCAGGTAGCGCCGGGCTTCATTCTCGGCTTTGCCAAACTCCGCCGTTTCGAGGGCCGTTTCAGCTTCTTTTTTCGCATCAACGACATTAAACCACCAATACACTCCGCCACCTCCGACGAGTAGCACCATGATAGCGATGGGGACGATACAACCGAGTTTACCTTCGAGTTCCATAGGGGATTTGCGCTAGTTAAGTATCCGAACGTCGTATGCAGGGAAGTCAACCGGATAGTTCTTACTGGCAGAACTGCTCACCGAATGCGCCGCCACTGGCAAGCATGCGCCAGCTGATCAACCCTGCTGCAATCAGTGCGAGTCCACACTGGGCCCAGCGTAAGGTTGTGGGCGAGATGCCTTTGCGGTAGCGAAAGTAGCCAGCCTGGGCGAGCCAGAGCAGGGGAATGGTCCCCAGGGCGAACCCAAGTCCGATCTCCGCCCCGCGTACTGCCGAGCCGGAAAACAGTGCCACGGTGAAAATTAGATAGAGCGGCCCACAAGGCAGGAGAGGGGTCAACGTGCCGAGCCCCATGCCCAGGGACCAGCGGGGCAATTTGCGCAGGCGCAGGCTCAGCCGGGCAAACAGTCGGTTCCAGCCCTTGGGCTTGGGGAAGTAGCGATCCAGTCGGAATGCCACGATGACGAGCAGGCCTACCATTACCCACGGGAGAATGCGGGCGGGGGCTGCGCCAAGCCCGTCTAGGACGGGGCCACCGATTAGGCCTGCAAACAGGGCGATGAGCATGTAGCTGAGGGCCCGGCAGGTGTGGTAACTCGTTGCTGCCCATGCCAAGGAGGTGTCGGACTTTCCCAGTGGCAATGTCGCGCACCCAATCGGTCCGCACATGCCGACGCAGTGCGGGCTGGTAATGAGCCCGGCAATGAACGCTGCCGAGGCACTATCGATCAGGGCAGGAGCGATCATTGCGCTACTGAAATCGCCCCCTGCAAGAAACGCAAGCCGTCGCACTTCATAAACGTGGTCTGGCGGGCAGGCTCATTCGGTCTCCTCTTGGAAACGAGGCGGCACCGTCCTCCCCAGAACGGTGCCGTAATTCCCTTCGTTATCTCTGCTCCCGGCAGAAAAATGATTATGCCACCCGCATCCACTGACGGATTGGTCGCGCAGGCTTGATGGCGGACAAGAAGCGGCGTTGCAGGCGTAGTCGCAGGCAAACGACGGCGACATCCACGTCTCTGTAGGTGCCATACTTTTCAAATGACAAAGCCAATTCATGCACCAATTCTGCGTAAATCTGGGCGATGCGGACCGGTGAAGTCTGTGCGACGCTCATTCTGAAGCGTGCGAAAACTTCCGGGATCAACCCGCTGAAGCGTTGGAGAAATTCACCATTTTCTTCGGTCAGCGCAAAGCGGATTTCGGCGTCCAGAATCTCATTGGAACGAACAAGCTCTGGACGGAGTCGGAATGTGAGTGAATTGTTCATGATGAGTGCCTGATGCTTATCATTATAGAGTTATTCCAGAATTATTCGATCCGCTGAGGGCTGTATATCTCTCCGTTGCAGGCTGTATTTACCGAATTTGTTATGATGAAATGCGTGCGATAAGCCACGCTGTTACTGGGCTCAGGCGCTTGCGGTCGGCTAGGTATGTCGTTAAGTTGCGGCATGGGCAGATTAATACATCATCACAAGTTGCCCGAAGACTGGATCGATGACGAAGAAGGTATTCACCTGAGCGGCCGCGAAAAGGTGACTCTCTTTGCTTTGTTGGGTGGCATGTTCTTGCTGATCGTGCTGGTCCTTATCGGCATTGGCTTCTAATTCAGCGAAACGGGCTGGATTTATCTGACGCGGTTGCTTCAATCGCGCCCGTGTCCTTTACGTACGTAATTTTGCCTGCCCGATCGAATGATTAGCCTTCTCGGTTTCATGTTTGCCGGGCTGGGCTTGTTTTTTTTCGGAGCGACATTGCTCGACCGGCATTTACGCGCGTTGACCGGCAGACGCTTACGGGAGGTCTTTGCGGGGCTGTTGGACAATGAGCATAAGGCGGGCTGGATGGGCTTCTGGATCGGTGCAATTACCCAGACGGCTTCTGCGGTGACCTATCTGACGATCAGCATGGTCAACACCGGCCTGCTGCGGACAAGCCGGGCGTTTAGCGCACTCAACTGGTCCAACCCGGGCACCTGTGTATTGATTTTTTTCCTGACGTTGCCCTTGGACATTTTTACGGCATACGTGCTGGGCCTGGCGGGGGTCTTGTATGCTTTTCAGCGGCCCAAGGGCATGCGTCATATAGTGGGCTTCATCTTTGGCATGGGGCTGCTGTTCTACGGGCTGTTACTGATGCAGGAGCATGGTGGTGAGCTGCGCGAGTTTGCCTGGTTTGAACGACTGATGTCCGCCGCGGCTGGACAATACACTGCGGTGTTTTTGGTCGGGGTCGCCTTGACGATTGTCGCGCAGTCGGGCAACGCCGTGGTGTTGCTCGTCATCGTGCTGGCGCAGGCGAATTTGCTGGCCGAGGATGAGGCCGTGATCGCGATTTTTGGGGTCAACCTGGGTGCGAGCATCATCACGCAACTGCTTACATTGCAGCTCAAAGGGGTGTCCAAGCAAATGGCGATGTTTCAGGTCTACTACGGTTGGGTGGGGACTTTTGTGTTTGTGCCGTTGTTCTTTATCGAAATCTGGACCGGGGTGCCGCTCGTATTGGCAGGTCTGAAGGCTTCCGGGTTGCCGTTGGCCCAACAGCTCGCCGTCGCCAACCTCCTGTGGTGCCTTGGAGCAAGCTTGGCCATCATGCCACTACAAGGTTGGATGGCAGACTGGATGGCGCGCAAATACCCCTCGGACGATTCCGAGAATGACGACCGGCCGCGCTACCTTTATCCCAAATGTGAGGAGGATCCGGCCAGTTGCTTGTTCTTAATCCGCAAGGAACACCAACTCCTGGCCAAACGTCTGACGCGGTATTTTAACTTGGCCGAAGGTCCTGATAGCCAGGCATTCGCGGATGCCGAGCACGCGAAGTTTCACACGGTGGCGGACGAGGTCGGGCATGTCTTACACGCAATCATGGACCGTCCTCAACGCAGCGATGCGACCGCCACGCTTGCGCGGGCAATGGAGCGACACGACCTCCTCTGCGCCTTGGAGCGCGAGTTTTATCAGGTTTTGCCGAAGGCGCGGCGACAGTCCAGCGGAGTGGATTCACTTGCGCACCGAACCCTGGAGGGGCTGGAAGCTGCCTGGTTGACAGTCCTCGATGCGTTTCTTTCGGGGGAGGCTGAGGACCTCGAGCTGGCCAAGCAGGTGACCGCCGATGGCGGCGGTGCCTTGTCGCGCTTGCGGGAGAACTTCCTCGACCCCGCATCCGGTGCCAATCGGGAGCAACAGGCCGTTGCCCTGCATTTGCTCGGTGGGTGCGAGCGTTTAATTTGGCTGGCGAACCGTTTGCTGACTTCGATCAACGAGCCAGGAATGGCAAATGTTGACGACAAAGCCTGAGTCACTTTTCTAAGAGGGTTTGCCCTGTATAGCCCTGCATGGGTGGGGCGTGGTTCGGGCCCGAGATACAGTGTTTGGTAGATTAAGTTTGGGGCCTTTTGTCCTTGACGCTGCCTTCCGTTTTTTTATGGATACATTTGATATTGCATTAACCTAGGGACTTTACTGTCGATAGAGGCCTACATGTCCGAACGTATTTCAGTCGTAAAACTTCGCGATCGCCTGGTGGCGGAGTCGCTACGCGATCTTTGGTGGCTCGCGCGCAATGGCGTGACGTATCGTTCGCCTATGAGCCTGCAAGCGGTCGAAATCACGATCAAAAAGAATCCGCAAGGCACGTATCAGGTCTGCCACGTCCGTGATGACGGCGAGCTGGTGGATAGCTGGTACGAGGTCGATATGCCCGCCGCTCGTGTGGTGGAGTCCCGCGGTAATACCACGATTTTCCGTGCTTCGGCTCCGAGTGCTCTCGGTTCACGTAATCCCATGGGCATTGCTCCAAAGGGGATTCCTCCAGTGCGCACGCCAGTACCCAGTGCTGACGCCGATCAATCATCGCTCAAGCTGTTGGAAGCGAAAGTCGATCGTATGCAAGAGACATTGGATCGCCTGATGACCAAGATGGATATGTTTTTGCATGCCGAAGAAATGCTTGGACAGATTCGGGAGCAGCAGGATTTTTTGCGCCGCGCGGAGGACAAGATGACCCAGGAGGCAGCAGCCCTGGAGGATGAGCGCGCTGAGCTCGATCAGTTGCGCGAAGACTTGGAACGCCGCAAGTTTACTCAGTCGGCGTAACGGTCAGCCCGAGCTTTTCCTCAACAATGCGTCGCAGGGCCTCAGCCCGCGATCGACCTCGCGCCTTGAGTGGCAGGCGGACCTTCGAGCCGTCGTTGAGGTGCGCTACGAGGTCGTAAAATTGCGTTTCACCCGCACTCATGTTGCTGGTCAGCTCTAGGTGGTCGATCTGAGCTTTCTGGATCGATTTCGACGTTCGGTGTAAAATGAGCCGTGACTCCGATTCAATGCGGTCTGGGAAGACGCTTAGCCGAAGCGAGCCGAACAACGCCCCG
>JBNNDZ010000339.1:0-5876 GCA_050285865.1 Puniceicoccales bacterium | reverse complement strand
TTGATCAAGGACGCCACCATCGCCATGGGCGGCGCACTTGCGCTGTTTGTTCTACCAACAAACTGGCGTAAAAGTGAGTTTGTGATGAACTGGGACTGGGCGGCGAAGCTCCCCTGGGGCGTGTTGATTCTTTTCGGCGGCGGCCTCTCCCTCGCGGCAGGCTTCAAGGAATCCGGGTTGACCGAGTGGTTCGTCGGACAGATCAGTCTCATTGAAAACATGCCCGTGGTCATTATCGTGGTCGGTGTGACCATCATGGTGATGTTCCTGACTGAGCTGACTTCCAATACCGCCACGGCAACCCTGCTCATGCCGGTGCTCGCCAGCATCGCAATCGGGCTCGGCGAGAACCCATTGGTCCTACTAACCCCGGCGGCACTGGCGGCATCCTGCGCCTTTATGCTCCCGGTCGCAACGCCACCCAACGCCATTGTATTTGGCTCGGGCTATGTAACAATTCCGCAGATGGCACGCTGTGGATTCGGCTTGAACATGATCGGTATCGTGCTGATTCCGCTCGTGCTCTACCTGCTGCTTGTCCCGGTGTTTGGGATCGTTTTGGGCGAAGTACCTGTCTGGGTGAAGTAAATCCCGAACCATTTTTTTCCTTCCAACTTGGCATAAGCCTGCTTGAGTGGTGGGCGCTATGGGTAAAGCACCGAAAAAAGTAGGCATTCTCACGGCGGGCGGCTTGGCCCCCTGCCTCTCTTCAGCGATTGGCGGTCTCATTGAACGCTATACCGAGATTTCCCCCGAGACGGAGATCATCTGCTACCGCAGCGGCTATAAAGGCCTGCTGCTGGGTGACAGCATCAAAGTAACGCCCGAAATGCGCGCAGAGGCGGCGATCCTTCACCTGCACGGCGGTAGCCCGATCGGCAATAGCCGTGTCAAGCTGACCAACGTTAAGGACTGCGTGAAGCGCGGCCTGGTCAAGGACGGCGAAGACCCGCAAAAGGTCGCCGCGGACCAACTCGTCAAGGACGGCGTGGAAGTCCTCCATACCATCGGCGGCGATGACACCAATACCGCTGCTGCCGACCTGGCGAAGTTCCTGCACGACAACAATTACGAGTTGATGGTCATCGGCCTCCCCAAGACCATCGACAACGACGTCTTCCCGATCGCCCAAAGCCTCGGTGCTTGGACCGCCGCCGAAGAAGGTGCGAAGTATTTCCGCAATATCGTAGCTGAGCACAACTCAAACCCGCGCATGCTCATCGTGCACGAGGTAATGGGTCGCTCCTGCGGCTGGCTCACTGCCGCGACTGCCAAATACTATCGCGAGAAAATCCTCGGCGACCGCGGTTTCGTTCCCGGCCTGGGCCTCAACAAGGAGCGCCTGGACGTCCACGGTATTTACATTCCAGAAATGGACATCGACCTTGAAGCCGAAGCTGTCCGACTCAAAAAGCTGATGGATGAAAACGACTGCGTGAACATCTTCGTCTCCGAAGGTGCTGGCGTGGAATCAATCGTCAAACAGATGGAAGCCGCCGGACAAGAAGTCCCCCGTGACGCCTTTGGCCACGTGAAGCTGGACGCCGTCAACCCCGGCAAATACTTTGGCAGCAAGTTCGCCGAAGCCATCGGAGCGGAGAAAAACATGGTCCAGAAAAGTGGCTATTTCTCCCGCGCCGCACCGGCCAACGCGGACGACCTTCGCCTCATCAAGAGCTGCACCGACCTCGCGGTCCAGTGCGCCCATGAAGGCAAGAGCGGCGTCATCGGCCACGACGAAGACCAGAGCGGCATCCTCCGCGCCATTGAGTTTGAGCGCATCAAGGGTGGTAAGCCGTTCGACATTGATGCGCCCTGGTTCAATGAGCTTCTCGAAGCCATCGGCCAACCCAAAGGCAAGAAGGTCGAAGTCGCCCACTAGGCACCATAGACATCCCATTCGATGCGGCCGGATGTTCCGCGCCGCATCGTTTCGCAAGGCTTTTGTCCATCGTTTCCCTTCACAGGAACACCGGGCGAAAGCCTTTTGTTTAAGCAGGTCATCTCCGAGTCCTACTAACCATTCAACACAGGATAATATACGTCAGGCTATACCGATGGATTTGTCATCACCATCCCGAAAAGCCGAGTCGAAGACTACCGCAAGATGTCCGACCTCGCCAAAGGCGCGTGGATGAATAGCCGCGCAGCAACGAAAGACGTCGATGCAGTAGTCAGACCGGAATCAATTGCTCGTGGATACATCCTTAAACTCGCTGAAAGGCATGAATTACCGGACAACTGGCTAAATAGCGCGGTAACCACGTCCAACTCGAACCCAAACCACTGCTTTACATTACTCATTGATACTCCACCTAGATCTGAGCAAGGATGAGCGACGAAAATGTATCGCATGACGATGCAAATCAAGGAAAAGTAATGACCAATGGGAAAACGAATAGCATACCACGAATTGCCTCCCTACTCGCAAGGTATATCGGCTATGCTCCAAGCTATTTGCACACTATTCGGGGGCCATTCATGATATAATTATTGGCAAGCAGCATTTCTTATGAGCTATGCTGCGGGCTGCTATGTTACCCGACCTGCATTCTCGAATTGATGCCATTTACCGTCAGGAATCCGGTAAGGTGCTGGCGACTTTGATTCGGCTGCTGCGCGATATCGATCTAGCTGAAGAGGCGCTGCAGGAGGCCTTTGTTTCGGCAATGGAGTCGTGGGAGAAGAAGGGCATTCCACAGAAACCTGCGGAATGGCTGATTTCGACCGGCCGATTCAAGGCGATTGACAGCATCCGCAAACGTGCGAAGCGGGACGAACTGGAGCCGGAGCTTCAGCGGCGACTTGACGACATTCAGGCCGCGAACCTCTCCTTTGCCGAGCAGGATATCAAGGACGACCGGCTTCGACTGATCTTCACCTGCTGTCACCCGGCCATTGACCAAAGCATTCAGGTTCCGCTCACACTCCGTGAAGTTTGCGGCCTATCGACAGAAGACATCGCGAGTGCCTTCCTCGTCCCCACCGCGACGATGGCGCAACGGATTGTGCGTGGTAAGACGAAGATTCGTGCAGCACAGATTCCTTTTGTGATTCCTGATGCCGCCGCCTTACCCGAGCGACTCGACTCGGTGCTCTCCGTGATTTATCTGGTGTTCAACGAAGGCTACTCCGCTTCGTCCGGTGCGTCTGCCCTGCGCACGGAGCTTTCGCAGGAAGCCATACGCCTGGCCCGCCTGTTAAATAACCTCCTGCCAGATCCCGAAGTCAAAGGCTTGCTTGCGCTGATGCTGCTGCATGAGTCCCGGCGTGGTGCGCGCACGAATGAACACGGCGACCTCATCCTGCTGGAAGATCAGGATCGCAGCCTGTGGGACCAGATACTGATCCAAGAAGGCATCCAGCTAATTGGGCAGAGCCTCTCCACGAAGGAGTTCGGCGCTTACACGATTCAGGCGGCGATTTCCGCCGTACATGCGGAAGCCAACTCGACCGAAGAGACGGATTGGGCGCAGATCGTGGCGCTTTATACGGTCCTTCGCGAGGCTCAACCGTCGCCGATTGTGGACCTTAACCGCGCTGTGGCCATTGCGATGCGGGATGGTCCCCAAGCGGGCTTGGAACTGGTGGACGAACTACTCGCCGCCGGTCAACTCGCGGATTACCACCTAGCTTATTCGGCCCGGGGCGAACTCCTGCGTCGCCTTGACCGAACCGTCGAAGCCCGGGAGGCGTTTGAGCAAGCATTGTCCATGGCCAAGCAGGAGCCCGAGCGACGACTCCTGCAGCGACGACTCGAATCCATGCCCACGAAATAATTCTAGAAAAAATCGGCGAGGTGTCGAAATCGCTAGGTCTCGAACGATTAGTTCATGAAACACCAAGACTGCCGAGGAATTTCAAGGCAGGAAAAACCCACTATCGAAAGAAGAATTACGTTATGAAAGTCATGGTAATCGTTAAGGCCACTCCTAGTTCGGAATCAGGCGAAATGCCTAAGCCAGAGCTGATGGCGGAGATGGGCAAATTTAATGAAGAACTTGTGAAAGCTGGCATCATGCGCTCGGGCGACGGACTCAAGCCCAGTTCCCAAGGCGTGCGGGTTCGCTTCAGCGGCAAAAATCGTAGCGTTACAGATGGTCCGTTTGCCGAAACGAAAGAGCTGATCGCGGGCTATTGGATCTGGGAAGTCGAATCCATGGAGCAAGCCATTGAATGGGTAAAGCGCTGCCCGAACCCGATGATCGAAGACTCGGACATCGAGATTCGCCCGTTCTACAAGTTGGATGATTTCGCCGAGATTGATCCGACTGGCGAGATGCGCGAAAACGAGGCATCCATGCGCGAAGAGATTTCCATGCAGGAGGCGAACGTCCAGCCATACCTCTTCTTTGGCGGTCGTTGCGAGGAGGCCCTCGAATTCTACAAGAAGGTGCTGCATGCAAAAATTGGTGGCGTCATGCGCCACTCCGACAGCCCGGAACCTGCCCCCGAAGGCATGCTCCCGCCCGGCTTTGAAAACAAGATCATGCACGCGGAATTTACCGTGGGTAAAGTTAAGCTCATGGCATCCGACGGCTGCGGCGAATCGAAACAAGAAGCTGGATACCGCCTCGCGCTCACCGTGCCTACCGAGGCCGACGCCCGGAGGATATTTCCGCAGCTTGCGGAGGGCGGCGAAGTCATCATGCCACTGGATAAAACTTTCTGGTCGCCTTGTTTCGGTATGGTTACCGACCAGTTCGGTGCCGGTTGGATGGTGATGGTTCCCGATCCAAACTGCGGGGAATGTTAGCCACTACCGATAATTTATAAGCAGATTCAGAGATGAAATATATGTTATTAATCTACGGAAAAGAGAGCACCTGGACTGAGCAAGAGCGGGAGGACTGCATGCTCGAATCCATGGCAATCTGCGATGAGCTGGAGAGGCAGGGCAAGTGGATTGCCTCCTCTCCGCTCTACCCGGTTTCTAGTGCGACGAGCATTCGGGTCCGCGAAGGTAAACGGCAGGTTACCGATGGCCCCTTTGCCGAAACCACCGAACAGCTCGGCGGCTATTACATCATCGATGTGGAAGACCTAGACGAAGCCATCGCGATCGCCGAGCGCCTTCCCCCCGCTAAGAAAGGTACGGTCGAAATTCGGCCAATTTTCCCGCTGCCCACCCGTGATACTTCCCCCGATCAAGCGGAGTAATTTCACTGAATAACCAACAATCCAACTATCGAAATTAAAGGAAATATTATGTCAGGATATACTGATGGATTTGTCATCATCCTCTCGAAAGACAAAGTTGAGGATTACCGCAAAATGTCCGACACCGCTAAAGGTGCATGGATGGATCATGGTGCCTTGAACTATGTAGAATGCGTCGGTGAAGACTTGGATACGAAAGAAGGCTGCGGCTCATTTTTGACGGGACTTCCTGTGGGGCCCGATGAAACGGTGATCTTCTCGTGGATCAGTTATGAATCGCGTCAACACCGCGATGAAGTCAATGCGAAGGCCATGCAAGATCCACGGCTGGAAGGCATGTGTGGCAGTGAAGGTATGCCTTTCGATCCGAAGCGCATGATGTATGGCGGATTTAAAGTCATCGTCTCGCCTTCGAAGTAAAAACCTTACCCCCTACCAATCGCCATGAAACTGGAAACTAAAGTAACACCTTGGCTGGGCTTTAATCAACAAGCGGAAGAAGCGGCCCGCTTTTATACCTCGATAATTCCAGATTCACGGATCATCAGCGTGACCAAGAATCCGGGCACGAACGATCCTCTGGTGGTGCAGTTCGAGCTCGGAGGACTGCCGGTTTATGCCCTCAACGCGGGGCAGGACTGGCAGTTCACCACGGCCTTTTCATTCTCGGTCAGTTGCGATGATCAGGAGGAATTGGATCGTCTCTGGGCTGCGCT
>JBNNDZ010000338.1:0-2699 GCA_050285865.1 Puniceicoccales bacterium | reverse complement strand
GGGAAACGGAGATCGCTGAGTACGTCGGTTATAATATCCGCAGAGAGGCGCTAGAGGACGGCGAAGTGACCTTGATGATTTGTCCGGGAGGACGCACGGGAATGAATGCTAATGTGGCGAACCGTAATATTGAGAATGATCCTGGTGATACCCTGAGTGGTGCCTTGGACTTCCAAACGCCGATGGCCCTTGTGAGTGATCCAACCAACACCGTTTTGATTGGAGACTCAGATGACTACCATCACGGCATCTGGCGAGACATGGAATTCGACGAAGAAACCGGTAAATACAAGTCGGGTGATCCCACGAGGCATAATGGCATGGCAAACTACCTCTTCGTCGATGGGCACGTTGAGCTGCTAACGCTGGAGGAGGCCTTGCAAACCATCGCGCGTGGACGGGGCAATCTCTAAGCGCCACTCCGTAATCATTTCATTCTACACGTTTGATAAACCCCTATATGAAGATTCTTAGTATTCTCTTACAATCGCGTAAGGTCGTTGCGACTGCGGTATTGATGGCAACCGGTTATTTGCAGGCTGACGTTCCATATAATGGAGACTTCGAGTCCGGCTTAAGTGGCTGGCTCGTGGGAGATCGCATGAGTGGGGTTACCGCAGACGCCGCACACACGGGCAAACTTGGCTTGCGTATAACGGATAACGACAAACGCAACGGCTCGGCGCTGCATAGTAGCCGCTATCCGGTGAAAGAGGGCGACGAGCTTACAGTAAGCTTCGATGCAAAAGCTGACAGCAACTTTCTCGCCGTCTACATCTGGCCGACGAACGCCAGTGGAAAGCTGGTGAGAAACGGCAGCGGTCGCGGCGATGGTTTAAACAGCGTCGCGGTAAAGGCCGGTGATGGCAGCTGGCAGTCCTACAGCGTGTCGCAGGTGATGCCGAGTGGAGCGGAGGCTGTGTCAATTTGGGTCCACTCTTGGAGCTCCGGAACGGGTGTTGCTGATTTCGATAACTTTAAAATCGAAGGGCTAGCACCGGACGCAGTGGCTCTCATGGGTCCCGAAGCGATGCAGGCGGCTACCGATGCCGCGCAGAAGCGGAATGAAGCGGCGCTTGCCAAACAAGCCGCCGCAGAAAGAATTCCGGATGAGTTGCCCGAGCGTGCAAAGCCCCCAGTCATCATCCTTAAGCTCGATGATCTTCGACAGATCAATGGCAAGGTCCATCCGCTTTGGGACAAGGTTTCGAATTACCTCGGCGAGCGAGACATCAAGTGTGGTCTTGGCGTCATCACCCAGACCATGCAGGAAGCCACTCCGGAGTATATTGAGTGGATTCAACAAAAGCACGATTCCGGTATGGTTGAGTTCTGGTTCCACGGTTGGGATCACGGGGTGTGGATAGATGAGGAAGATCGCAGGCGCAGTGAGTTTTCCGGTCGCTCGATTGAAGAGCAGCAGAAGCGCTTTGCAGACTCCCAGGCACTGGCCAAGGAAAAACTGGGTTTTGCTTTTGAAACCTTTGGTCCCGGCGGCGGTGGCTCCACGGCCCACCAGGATGAAGCAACGGCTACGGCGATGATCGAAGACCCTGACATGAGAGTCTGGCTTTACCCTTCACCTATCGACGCGCTGGGACGTAAGGTTGCCGCAGATGGTAAGGTGACCATACTCGACCGCGTGTGGACAGTGAATTTGGAAGGCAGCGTTGGCCAGCCCAACTACGCGCGCTTTGTTTCGGGCTACGCAAAAAATCCTGACCGTGAATACTTCGTTCTACAGGGACACCCGATGAGCTGGGGTGGCGAGCGATTTACCGAATTTGAGAAGATTATTGATTTCCTAGTGGCCCAAGACGCCGTTTTCATGACGCCTACGGAATATGCTGAGAGCCTCAATGGAAAGCCGGCTCAGCAAGTCGCTCAGCGCTAGAACCGCAACCGCTTTACCCATATCCAATCAACCCCAAATACAAGGATGTATCCAATGAAAAAAACTACCCTCCTGTTGATCGCGACTCCCGTTCTAATCAGCTCTGCCTGGGCTGGCGTGATCAACACAACTAACTATACAAACGACTTCACTTCTTCGGCGAGCGACTTCACCACCAGTGAGCCAGCGACAACCTCGTGGGTGCTTAATACCGGAGCCGGCCAGTTCGGTTATGAAGACACGACATCGGGCAATTATCTGGCATCTGTGCAAAACACAGCTTTTGGCGGAGACGCGTCTTCGGCGCTCTCCTTTAACTTGAGCGGCACGGTGAATTACCCTGGCCCGGATAGCTCCGGCTCAAGCGATCAGTTGGGACTTTTCTTTTTGGGCGATGCAAATGATCCCTCGAACGCATATCATTTCTATATCCGTGGTGTGAATCTCTCCGGGCCGTCGGTTTTCCTGGCGAAGGAAGAGTCCGATGTCATTTCGATTCTAGATTCAGATGGAGACTTTTCACATGAGCTTCGTGACTACATTGGCTATGATTTGACCTATGACATCTCGGCGACATATTTGAGCGGCGAGTTAACCATCACCGCTGAGTTTTACGGCTTCCCGGTAAACGCCGGGCTGGATCAGCACGCGGACGGACTTGCCTTGCTCGGCGGTTTTTACCGCGTGGCTGGCTGCCGCCTGTATGCTGCGAAACGGCTTGGCCAGTTCGCCCACGCCGTCATCGGTCGCCTTCGGGTCGTGCGGGTTCACGAGCAAAGTGACGTCGAATGGGTTTTCCTCCTGC
>JBNNDZ010000337.1:0-3073 GCA_050285865.1 Puniceicoccales bacterium | reverse complement strand
CGAGGCGAAGAAGGAATCCAGGTCAACGAATAGAAAACGTAAAGGCATGGCTGAAGAATTCTCAGCCTAGCCCACCAGGCGTCTTTCGCAATTAAAACGGTGAAAATAAGTTCACTTATCGCCGTGGCTTATGCGTCTCCTGTTTGGGGGAGGTCATCAATGAATCTGATCAGCTTGGACGTGCAGGGCCAGCTCTTTTCCAAATGCGCACAATGCCCGGCCTCGGGAATGATCTCCGCGTGGGCGTTGGGAACTGCCGTTGCCATGCGTTCGGCGATGGCGGAAAATTTTGGATCGTTTTCGCCCGCTACGAAGAGACAGGGCAGGGCTAAGCGGTTGAGCTCGCCCCAGAGTGACGGCAGCGCGCCGGGGCTGAGCGCCTCCAGGGCTTCGGCCAACGGGTGCGGGGCGTTTTGCCGACGGCGCTCCAGCATCGCCTCGCGGATTGCGCGGGGAATATTTTCCTGGCTCTGGATGATCGGCTCGCTGGCCCATTCGGCAAGGAAGGCGTCGATGGACTGCCCGCGCATGCGCTGGGCGCGTTCGGCGTCGGCTTGAAGGCGGGTGGCGCGTTCGGTTTCGTCGTCGATGCCCGGTGTCGCCCCGATGGTGATCAGCGCGCGCCAGTGCTCCGGTGCGCGTGCGGCGGCGTGCAATGCGAGACGTCCGCCCATCGAATAGCCAAGCAAAATGGGCCGTTCGCCGGTTTCCTCGACGACGAGTGCGCGGGCCTGCTCGATTTGCTCGAGGAAGGTTTCGAGGCGGTAAGGTGGTTTAATGTGGCTGACGCCGTGGCCGGGCAGGTCGAGCGTCCACCAGGAAATTTCGCCCGTGGTTTTCTCGATGACCGGTTCAAAATCGCGTCCGCAGCCAATGAAGCCGTGCAGCGCGAGCACCGCAGGCTTGCGGTTAACATTTTTCCACCACCTGCGAACTGCCTCCAGCGTCATGTTTCTGCTTTTAGTGTTCTAAGGGGCGGTTTTTAACCACGGATTACGCGGATGAACACGGATGTCACTCTACTGATTTACGTGAAAGAATACGTCACGCTTGATCCGTGCTCATCCGTGTAATCCGTGGTTCATTAAATATGGGCTAACCCTCGCGCTCGAGTTGGCGCCAGCCGATGTCGCGGCGGTAGTAGGCGTCTTTCCAGGTGACCTGCTCCACGACGGCGTAGGCGGCGTCACGGGCGGCCTGGAGGGTGGGGGCGTAGCCGACAACGCCGAGCACGCGGCCACCGGCAGTCAGGATTTCACCGGCTTCGTTGCGCTTGGTGCCCGCGTGGACGATGGCGGTGTTGTCCGGCAATTCGGCGGGGAAGGAAATGACGTCGCCCTTGTGGTAGGCGTTGGGGTAACCCCCGGCGGCCATCACGACGATCATCGCGTATTCGTCCTTCACGCGGACGGATTCCGGTTTCAGTTCGCCGCGGGCGCAGTCGCGGATCAGCGCAATGGGGTCGTCCTCCAGCAAGGGGAGTAAAATTTGGCATTCGGGGTCGCCGAAGCGGACGTTGAACTCGACCACCTTGGGCTGGCCGTCGGGCATGACCATGATGCCGACGTAAAGTGTGCCGCGATAGTCCACGCCATCTTCTTTGAGCGCGCGGAGGGTCGGTTCGATGATTTCGCGGCGGACCTTTTCCTCGACGGCGTTATCGACGACGGCCGCCGGGGCGTAGGCGCCCATGCCGCCAGTGTTCAGGCCGGTGTCGCCCTCGCCGGCGCGCTTGTGGTCCTGGCTGGCGGGCAGCATGACGTAGTCTTCGCCGCTGACCATCAACATGATGGAGGCCTCTTCGCCGTCCATGAATTCTTCCACGAGGATTTCGTGCCCGGCCTCGCCGAATTTGTTCTTCACCAGCATTTCGTGGGTGACGCGCTCGGCGTCCTCGAAGTTCTGGCAAATGAGCACACCCTTGCCCGCCGCGAGGCCGTCGGCCTTAATGACTATCGGGTATTCGGTTTTGCGCAGGTAAGTCAGCGCTTTGGAAAAGTCGGTGAAACGCTCGCCCCAGGCCGTGGGGATCTTGTTGCGCAGGAGAAATTCCTTGGTGTATGTCTTGCTGGCTTCCAGCTTGGCACCGTCGAGGTTGGGGCCGTAAACGTCGAAGCCCGCTGCGCGCAACTGGTCCGCCGCGCCAACGGCGAGCGGGGCTTCGGGGCCGACGATGACGAGGTCTGCCGCGACATCTTTGGCCATCGCGACGATGGCCGCGCAGTCTTCGACGTCGAGCGGGCGGCACTCGGTGTCTGCCGCCATGCCGCCATTACCCGGCGCGGCGATGACTGAATCCACAAGGGCGCTTTTGATGCAGGCCTTGACGAGCGCGTGCTCGCGGCCTCCCGATCCGATGACCAGAACTTTCATTCCGCGAAGCAAACGCCCCACGCCCCGCCGCGCAACCTTTGTTTGCTCCGGGGTGGAATTGCAGCGGGAAAATGGAACGGAAAAGCTATCCGCCGAATGATGGAGCTGAGCTGCTGGCGAGAATGCTGATATAGTAAAGTCAAACTGCTATTAGTCATTGAGCTGTTTTGTGTGTTTTTACTTGGAATAATGGCATGTTGTTGATTATCTAGGGTTAACATACCCCGACATGACCCAAGAAACCTCGCCCCCGCATGGTGCGCAGGCCAAACCGCTTAATGCGGCGTTGGTCGGCGCGGTAGCCGCCCTGTCTGGTGTCCTCTTCGGATTCGACGCCTCCATCGCCGCTTCAGTCGGCGCTGCTGTTAACACGCATTTTGCCATCACCGACCAACCCTTTTTGCAGGGTTTATGGGTGGCGGCGGTCCCGCTGGGCGCCCTTTTCGGTGCGCTTTCCGGCGGGTTTGTTTCGTCGAAATTCGGGCGTCGCGCGGGGCTCTTGTTTAATGCGCTGCTCTTTAGAGTAGGTATTGTGGTGAGTTTTACCGCGCCGGTGTTCGCGATTTACGTATTTTCGCGCCTGCTGATGGGCCTCGCGATCGGTAATAGTGCCGTCATCACGCCGATGTACATGGCCGAAGTCGCCCCGCCGGAATCGCGGGGGCGGATATTGTTCATGTATCAGCTGTCGATCGTCATT
>JBNNDZ010000336.1:0-3849 GCA_050285865.1 Puniceicoccales bacterium | reverse complement strand
ACTGAACGCTGACAGATCTTGATTCGGCCCCTGATCGGTCCAGCCACCTTGGCCATCACCTGCGGCGGCATCAGCGAACGTGCGGTTGGCAACACGGCTCAAGGGCACGTAAGTAAAGTTATATGGCTTGAACGAAACGTTTGCCTGGAAAGAACTGTTGGCAATCTGGCCATTATGTGGCTGATAGAACAAACGAATCTGGAAATCCGGACCGCCAAATTTGCGTGTGTCGACGATCTGTGTCGTGAAGTTGCCTTCGAGGGTCAACATGCCCGAAGCGGTCGGTGCTTGAACTTTGCGCGCCTGTCGAACGGCGAGGTTTGTTTCGCCCGTGAATTCAAGAGGCAACTCCACGATTTTACCATCGAGTACCACGCTGCCGCCGGCAAATAGTTTTACGGGCAGGCTGCCAGAGTAAGCCAACATGTTGGCATCGAAACCGGCTTGGCTGGTTGCTCGACCCGCAATCGCATACGCGTCCTTACCCAGCGGCTTGATGCTGGACTCGAACTGAAACAACGTCTCGCCTTTACTGTTTTGAAAAACGCCACGGTCATCCATGCCCGATGAGGTGTCCGGCTTGAATTGATTGGCTTGCTTGAACGGCCGCCAACTGGAGTCCATGAAAAGCGTGCCCCATTGGGTCTCACCAACGGTCAATACGCCGTTTTCAGTGAACTCCGGCACCTTCTGAGCGGCTAGGGTGGTAAGCGCGGCGAGCGCGAGAATGAGTTGTCTCACAACGATCATCGTAGAAAAGGTTGCCCGCTATTGTATGGGCATGGTGTTGCAATATAGCGAGTTACTGAACGGCTTGCAAGCTGCTCAGTTTGAGCTTTACCGGTGCTTGATGCTTGCCGGTAAAGACACGGAATGCTTCCACATCGCTCAGGTCGAAGTCAGGGGAGACTTCGGCGAGATTTAAGCGGATGGTTTTGGATTCGCCCGGGTTTAGGTCCACCTTGCCACTACCAAGCTTCTTCTTGTTGCGGAAATCCTCGTAGGGGTTGGAAAGGTAGACGAATACCCGCTCCTTGGAGCTGTTCAGGTTGGTGATCGTAGCTTCAACGAAGCGGTACTGACTCAGATCCCAATTCCCGCCTTGTGCAAAGAAATCCACGCTGGGCCATTTCGGGCTGAGGTCAAAATCCATGACAACGCCGTCGTTTGCATCGGATATCGAGGCGAAACGCAGATCCGTTTTCAACTGGTTTGCGTCGCTCAGGTCAAGTAATGCGCCGGATGCCCCGATCTTGGCAGCCGGTCCGGAATTTGTCGGTGTAGACTTGGCGGCCTGGGGCGCGGACACGGCCCCACCGGTCGGCGAACCACTGCCCTTGACGCTGTGAATGGTGTAATCGACCGAACCCTGAAGTTTGTCCACAAACAAGCGGATCGTTTTGATATTACGCAGGTCGAGGGCGTATTGGGCTGGGTCGATTGGAATGGTTAACGTCGTCGTTTGCCCGGCTGGAATATCGAGTTTTGCGGAGTTACGTTTGGGTGCTTTACCGCTGTCACCCGGGTTCGCAATCCACGCAGCGGTACGGACTGTATAAGGGCTGTGATTAGTGATTTCGATATCGACCTGGCTGAAGGATGATACATCCCACGGCATGCCTTCTTTGGCAATGAATTCAATGCTTGGCCACTTCGGCACGTTTTCGAAGTGCACCTGAATACCCTCGGGGGATTTCTTTGCGGTGGCGAAGCGCAGGTCGATCTGTGATGCGTCCAATGCCTCGAGAGAAAAGAGATCACCACCAGCTGAGGGCTGCTTTGATGCGCCAGTATAGGCGGGGACTGGTTCCGGTTCGATGGCGTATTGCGCGAAGTATTCGAGCATCTGCGCTTTCAGCTTGGCCAACTCGTCTTGATATGCCGGGTCGTTGGCGAGGTTTACCGTTTCGTTCGGATCTTTCTGGTAATCGTAGAGTTCTACGGCGCTGAGTAAATCTTCGCGGTATGGGTCAGTGGTGCGCCAGTCGTTGCTCATCCACATGACGAGGCGATAGCGTGGTGAGCGCAGTGTGTAGCCCATGCGTCCCTGACCGCGTGGATACTGGCTGATCGAGTAATCCTTAACCGTGGCACTGGGGTCGGCCATGACGGGCACGAGGCTTTCACCTTCCAGCGCATACGGCGAATCGAGGTGTGCGAGCTCAACCAGGGTTGGGAAAATGTCGACCATCTCCGTCATGCCCTCGGCCTTTTGGCCGCCCTTGTAGCCGGGTGCAGAAATGATTAACGGCGCGAACGTAGCCTGCTCGAAATTGCTGTGCTTATTCCACATGCCATGATCGCCAAGGTGGTAGCCATGGTCGCCCCAGAGGACTACGATGGTATTGTCCGCAAGACCTGTGCTGTCGAGCGTGTCGAGCACCTTGCCGATCTGCGCATCGACGTAAGCCACACAGGCGTAGTAACCATGAATCAAGTCGCGCTGAAGTTCGTCGTCTAAAGATTGATTCCATTCGTCTGGAATACCGGTGTAGGAGCGTAACTCACCAAACTTGTGGTATGCGAAATCGGGCGAATCTTTGGCTTGTTCGCGGAACTCGGCCAGGTCGATTTCGTCGGGATCAAACATATCCCAGTATTTCTTTGGCGCGACAAAAGGCAGGTGCGGTTTAGCAAAACCAACGGTCAGGAAGAAGGGTTCTTTGGACTTGGCAAATTGTTCCAGGAGGTCGCTGGCCCATACCGCGAGAGCACCATCTACGTAGGCATCATCCGGCAGGTCAAGGCACTCCATGGCTGGCTGAGCATCGTGCTTTCTCAGGTATTCAAAACGTTCCTTCCAGTGTGTGATGCCTTTGGCGTCCATCTCCTTTTGCACTGCGTGCGATTTCTCATTTTGATAATACGCGTTGTCGTGTGCTGGGACCGGGTATGCTTCGTTGAAGGGAAGCTTTTTCTTATGGGTGAATGGGATTGACCATGACTCGGGGTGTTCGTTGCGAGCACCGTGCATGACTTTGCCCGAACCCGCGGTCGTATAGCCGGCTTCCTTAAACCACTGCTGCATGGTGACTGCATCCGGGTTGGAGTCCTGGATCTGGGTCCGCAAATCCCAGACCTTGGTGCTGTCGGGGCGCAGTCCCGTAAACATACTCATGCGTGACGGCGCGCAGACTGCCTGCTGACAATGGTTGTTGAGCATCGTCGTGCCGCGTGCGGCAAGTCGGTCCATGTTTGGTGTAGGTATCTCATCAAAACCGTAGGCCCCGATGAGAGGCTTGAGGTCGTCAACGGATAGCAATAGCACGTTAGGCTGGTCGGCAGCCTTGAGTGTTAATGTGCTCAGGAAGCTCAGCGCAAGGGCTGCAAGCATGAAGGGGCGAAAAGGTCGCATAAACTGGGTATTAATGGTTGGGGTTCGTGATGACCTTAGCTTGTGGCAGGCGTTCCGAAGAAACAAGCCGACTGATTTGAAACAATATACAGCGTTTTGGCAATTCTGCATTGATATGAGTCATTTGTGCATGAAAAAGGCGTGACCTGGGCCACGCCTTCGGAGATGCGAATCGTAAAATGAATTAACGCTTCCGGCGGCGGATGATAAGACCCGCCATTGCGATGGCACCCAGGGCCAGCGCGTAGTGGCTTGGTTCCGGGATGACACTGCCTGTGGTGCTGACCGTGAAGTTCGTGATGTCAATGATCGGCGTGTGGCTGTCCGGCGGAAAAGTTTCGTTCCACGCGTTGCCACCCATTCGGAAAGCAATTTCGCTGAAGCTGGTTGATATTGTAAGCGCGTCATTGGTCACCGTGCGCTCTGTCGTCATCAGCGTCGGGCTGACAAAGCTGAGGGACATTTCATTGGCACCCGTACGCTCAAGGGTGAAG
>JBNNDZ010000335.1:0-4276 GCA_050285865.1 Puniceicoccales bacterium | reverse complement strand
AGAAAGCACGATTTCCATGGACAGCCCGCATGGATGCGCCGGCTTTCTACATTGGCTGGTGGACGCATACGCCGGACGGTGCCTTCCAGGAGCGCAGTTACCGACTCCCGCCAGGCTCGGTCGCGATCCACATTAGCAGCTTTTCCGGTCAACAACTGCGTAAACCCAATAATCGATGGAGCGGCGCACTGGTCGAACGTGGCGTCGCCGCAACCGTGGGTAATGTCTATGAGCCGTACCTCGGCCTGACACACCAGCCGCACCTCTTTTTCTCCGGATTGGAGGACGGTATGCAAGCTGGACAAGCCGCATATTATTCGCTGACGGGCTTGAGCTGGAACGCAATCTTCATCGGCGATCCGCTCTACCAGCCCTCAAAGGTCACGCTCGAGCAGCAACTCGCATCACTGAGTGTGGATGACCCGTGGGACCAATACGTCGTCCTGCGTAAAGCGGAACAAATCCGTGCTGCCGACGGCGACGATGCGGCCTTTACCTTTCTTCAGCGCAATTATCACCGCGCACCCGGCCTCGCGTTGTCCTATGCCATCGCTCAAGGCTGGGAATCTCGCAGTGAGCGTCAGAAAGGAATCGAAACGCTGGAATTTGTCGCCGGCTTGCCCGCTTTTTCTCCAGAGGATATGGGCCTTGCCTACCAGATCGCCGATCTACTGATTCAAATGCAGGCCCGCGAAACTGGCTATAAAATTTTGAAGGTCCTCGCAAACCAGGCGCGCACGGACGATGCGAAAATCGCATTCATGCAGCCCGCAATTCCTATCGCACAGCAGTTAGGCGACCGTGACCAGGCGAGCCAATGGCAGGCGACCGTTGACGGTATCCTGCAAAAGCGCCAGGAAGAAGCGGAGCGGCGCAAGGCCGCCCGCGAAGCCAAAAAGAAAGCCGCTGCTAACTGATCTTTTCCACGATCTCGTCGGCCAGGCCATACTCGATCGATTCCCGTGCGTTCAGGTAGAAGTCACGGTCTGTGTCCTTACGGATCTTCTCAATGGGCTGACCCGAAGCCTCAGCGAGGACCCGATTCAACTCTTCACGAAGCTTCTCCATCTCCTCGGCCTGGATATTGATATCCACCGCTGGAGCCACAATGCGGCCCATGATGAGCGGCTGGTGAATCAACACGCGTGCGTGTGGGTAGACGAAACGACGGCCCTTCGCACCACCCGACAGCAGAATGCTGCCCATCGATGCTGCCATGCCAGTGACAATGCACGCAATCGGCGAGCTGATCATCTGCATGGTGTCGTAAACCGCCATACCTGCGGTGATCGAGCCACCGGGGCTGTTGATGTAAAATTTAATCTCCTCGCCGGGCTTGTCGGCCTCAAGATAAAGGAGCTTTTCCATGACCGTCTTCATCGACTCGTCATTCACTTCGCCCCAGAGAAAGATCTTCCGCTCCTCGAGGAACTTCTTCTCCATGAGCATCTGGATACCGCCCTTGCCGGCGTCCTTACTCTTTTCGTCGTCACAGTCAAACATCGGGGTCTTGGCTTTCGATTCGATCATGCAAACACCGTTAGCCGAGACGCCCGGATTTACCAATCAAAAATGCGGATTTTAGGAAGACGATTTCCCAACACCAGCCAAGCTTAATGCCTGCTCTAGGACATCCGGCTCCAGCCAACTATCGGCATGAATACTTTTATCCGATTCGGATCGCACCTCCGACTGAACGAAAATGTAGCGGTGACCGCATGCATCCGCCAAATTGAAGAAGCTGGAATTAATTCCGCCCCGTGGCTGTATTTCAATGACCGTGCCGCCCGGAGGCATCGCTAACATGTGACTCAATCCAGCACCATGCAGGGCACACAAAACCGAAGTCTCCGCCATCAGTTTGAGCTGCTCCGTCATTGAAAGTGACTCCATAACGACGTTCTCAAAGCCATGTTTTTCCAGAATAGCTTCCACGGCATCCTGATTCTCGAGCTTACGTTTCCGCGCTTGACGCCGGGAAATGTTCACCCGACGTCCGGGAACTCTATCCACCTTCAAATGCTCGCGCAATCGCTTGCCGGTTTCATTGACCCAGAGTGGATTCATATCATGAATCGCTGCCATGCGAAGAGGAATATGCAAATCTGCAAACTTTCGGACCTCTCCTGGTGGAATCAATTTAGGCCGCTCACCCAAAATATCGAGCGATTCCTTGATGAATGGAATCGAATACATGGCCCCCGGAAAATAGAGCGGTACCTCTGGACCTAGCTGACTACGGGCAAATACGAGGCGTGGAAGGACTTCTGTAAGCCAAAAAAAGAACGAATCTGCCCACGTATCAGTGACCCAAAGCGCTGGTTCAGCGACGTGCTCAGTCGGCTTAAGGTAGGCACCAGCAACCGATTTAATCCAGCGAATTGGCTGATGGTATTCGTCATACTGCAACTTCCAGCCTTTGCCCTCCAAGTGATCCGGAAAGCTTTCGGGCAGGATACGGCCGTTATCCACCAGCAACCCCATCCCCGTCACCCTGACACCTTGATAAGAAACAATCTCCGGTGTAGGTATTTCAGCACCCAAGAAACGTGCAAAATCGCCCTCTATGCTGTCATCAACTAAGGTTGGCGGCTTACGATTGAACCGAAGAATTTTACGGTTCGTTTCCATGACCCAAAAATACCGGAGCTGACTAAATCAGCCCCAGCTCCATCTTGCCTTCTTCAGAAATCATATCCTGTGTCCAAGGCGGATCCCAAACGATATCCACACGGGCTTCAGCGACGCCCGGCACGGTCTCAACACGGGTCTTGGCGTCCTCGGCAATAGCGGGCCCCATGCCGCAACCCGGTGCAGTAAGTGTCATCTGCACTTCGATGCGGTGCTGGCCTTCCTCGGCAATGACTTCCATCGAGTAAACGAGCCCCAGGTCAACGATGTTGACCGGAATTTCCGGGTCGTAAACGGACTTAAGGGCATCCCAGATGGCGTCGTTGTCGGGCGGTCCATCGTGTGCTTCACCATCGGCCTTGGTGCTATCTGCGACAGCAGTCGGCATTTCTTCGTTCAGCGCATCGGCGTCCGTACCCAGAATGCGGAACATGCCGTAGTCGCAAACGACGGTGAAATTCCCGCCTAGGCGGTGCGTAATGTCGACCTTCGTGCCGACGGGCAAAGTGACTTTGTCCCCCGCCGGAATGACGGTGGCTTCTACGTCGCGCTCAAGAATGCGTTGGTTGTTCACGCTCATGCTCATTATGCGGTTTCGGTTTACATGTCAGCGTGCAAAGCATCCACCTGATTGGCAGAGAAAGCACACTATTCGACAATATGAACAACCCTGTCCCGGAAGGCAAACTTGTTGCCCAATTCCGTGAAAAACGTCACCGCTACCAATCAGCAATACTCGCCTAACCGCGACTCTTCTTCGCCAGCTTCTGCACGATGGCAAACCGGACAACCTGCTCCAGCTGCTCGATCTGTGCGGGGTCGACATTTTCCTGACGTGCTTTCTCGAGAGCTTCCTCGGCACGCTTCTGCGCCTCTTCCACAAAGTTGAGGTCGATCTTGTCGACTTCAATTGCGGCCTCAGTCAGAATTGAAATGGTGTCTTCCTGCACGCGAGCAAAGCCTTTGTCGATCGCTAGCTGTTCAGTCTTCTGGCCGCGTGCGACCACATCACCGCCCATCACCATTGTGAGTAGCGGTTGGTGCCCCGGAAGGATGTCAATCTGCCCAGTGGTGGTGGGCAACGAGACCTCTTCGACCGTTTCGCTGTAAACGATCTTTTCCGGTGTTACGATTTCGAGTTTAAGCGGCATGTTGCGGAAGGGCGGAGGGCGGAAGTCAGAGAGCTGGTAATTTGAACGATTGGGCGTGTAGGCCCGAGCGGCTCTCAGACTTCTGTCGTTCCGAATTCTGTTTAGGCTTTGGCCTTTTCGAGGACGGAGTCGATACCGGCCTTCATGTAGAAGTCGTTTTCGTTTACGTGGTCGAGTTCGCCATCGAGGATCATCTTGAAGCCCTTGATGGTGTCTTGAACCGAAACGTAAACCCCCGGGAAACCGGTGAAGACTTCTGCCACGTGGAACGGCTGCGAAAGGAACTTCTGGATTTTGCGGGCACGGAAAACGGTTTGCTTGTCCTCTTCCGAGAGCTCGTCCAGACCAAGAATCGCGATGATGTCCTGCAGATCCTTGTAGCGCTGAAGCACTTGCTGGACACCACGGGCAACACGGAAGTGTTCCTCACCAACGATTTCCGGAGCAAGCGCGTTGGAAACCGATGCGAGCGGGTCAACCGCCGGGTAAATACC
>JBNNDZ010000334.1:0-3592 GCA_050285865.1 Puniceicoccales bacterium | reverse complement strand
GTGCTCTTCCGATCTATTCGCTGTCGATATCGTAAAGCTCGAAAAGAAGATCGAAGGCGCACTCTAAGATTTAGAAAGATTCCAAAGAAAAATCCCGCGCTTCACGGCGCGGGATTTTTTTGTGACATAGGTTTAACTTTGGATCGATTCTACTGGCTTGCTATTAGTTTGATTCGGGGATTTATACTATTTTCGATGAAAACGCTTCTCTCTACCGTATTATTAACTCTGTTAACGCACTATGCCGCCGCTTACAGCGTGTGGGATATGATCTCGCTCGGCGAAACCTACACCAGGGTTTTCCAGCCACAGCAATTTGTGGTACCGGTGGGCGATTTACCGACTGACCCTGTTACTGGTTTCCCGGATCCCAGCGGTTACACGCCCCCAGGTCTGCCCACGGAGGTTATCGACCTGCATGAGGGCGATATGTATTTCATGGTGAATGCTAAGAACACTAGCACATCTGTGACTGCCGAAGGATTTACCAGTGACAATATCAACCTCGATATCATTGCGGGTCCGGCAGTTGTTGAGCTCACTCCTGATGTTAGCTCTATCGAGGCGAATGTGGATCAGAATTCCGGTTCGGTTATTTCTTACACTTTTCGCTACCTGAAGTCTGCATTTACATATGGGATTCTGGTTAAGACTGATGCTTCCCCGGAGCAAGGCACATCCGATCCAATTGTTATGCCAGGTCTTCCCGGCGAGCAGTTTCAAGTAATTTTGCAGGAAAGCACAAATCTTGTCGACTGGACGACCGCGATCCCGGGGCAAAAAACGGCTTCATCGACGCCAGTTTTCTATCGTGCTGTGTTGGTCCCTGTGGGTGGGCGTTAACGCTTGGGCTTGAGAATGATCTAACAAAAAATCCCGCGCTTCATGGCGCGGGATTTTTTTATCAAAAGCTTTAGGGAGCTTAAACGTCTTGCCGGGTTGCGGCTTCACGGTCGAGGTTGAAGAGGGCGTTGATGTGATCGCCGGCCAACTCGAGCTTTTGCACCCAATCACCGGCGGACTTCTCTTCCTCCACTTGTTCTTCGAGGAACCAACTCAGGAAATGACGGGTTTCGTAGTCGCGCGTGTCGGAGGCCAAGCTGTAGATCTCGTGGATCTGGCGCGTGGTCTTTTCCTCGCTTTGCAAGGCGAGCTTGAAGGCTTCAAGTGGCGTCGAAAATGAGATCTGCGGCTGTGCAATCGCCTCCAGCTTCACCACGCCGTTACGGTCGTTGAGGTAGCCGAAGAACTTCATCGCATGCATGCGTTCCTCATCACTTTGCTTGAGCATCCACTGCGAGAAGCCCGCATATGGCGTCGTCTCAAACCAGGCCGACATAGCCAGGTAAAGATACGAGGACGTTAGCTCGTTGTTGATCTGCGTATTGATCGCAGCAGCGACTTTATCGTCAATTTTCATTGGGGAAATAAAAGCGTTCGCTCTAAGTAAATCAACCCTTTTTGCGACTCCGTCGCAATGTGGCGAGGCCCAATACGCCGATACCTGCAATCAGTGCCCAGGTGCTCGGCTCAGGGACGGAAGTTACTTGGACGTTATCCAAGTCAAGGTAACTGGCCACTGTTGCCCAAGTGATTGTGTGAATGCGTAAATCGACACCATCTGCTTGCACCGCAGCTGGTAAAGATACGCTGGCTACTTCCCAAGAATCCGATGTTTCGTATTCTACGTCATTTATTCCGATGCCTACGGTTGACCAGTTTGCGCCGTTGTCGAGGCTGTATTCTACGGTTAAGTTATTAGCCCAAGAGAAGGCCTCGCCACTGCGGTAGGCGAAGGACAATGAGACATCGGTTCGCTCTGAGAAGTCGAAACCTGACATCACGTAGGAGCCTTCCGCGTAAACAGTTCCAAGCCGGTAAAATCCAATGGCCCGATTGTCTGGGCTGGAAAAGCCAGTAGGAATATTGTCCGATGTACCGGCAATCGTGAGGCTTGTTTCGCTTTCAAAACTGGCGTCGAAGTAGGTCAATGTGGTGGTCAAATCACCGGCCTGTTCGCCGCCAGTGGGCGTGAGTTTGGCCCCGAGACTAGTGGTAGCATCTAGGTCGTAATAGACCTCCAGGATTGCGTGGGCGTTGGTGGCGGCGATTGCCGATGCTGCGCTAAGGAGTAACAGTTTATTCATGTAGTGACAATTTGGTTACAGCATTTGGATGGCGTGTCTGGCTGTTATATTCCAGAAAATTCACTAAAATGTTCACTTCACCCGTGCGGTCTTCTTTTTAGCTCGTTTGGTTGCCTTCTTTTTCTTTGCGACCTTTTTGACCGGAGAGCCGGCGCGTCCGGGGAAAGTCAGTTCGGCCACGCCAGATTTGTCCAATTCGCCAAGGCCTAATTCGATGAGTCGCTCGTACTGCTCTTTCGTTACCGTCGCAAGGGGAGCTTTCACTTTGTTTTTCTTGGCCAGGCGCAGAGCGATACCGGAGTCCTTCGCGGCGTGGGCGGCAGAGAAATAGCAGTCGTGGTCGCGTGAAATCATATCTTCGCTGTCGGTCTCGAGTACGCGGCTGTTCGCGCCGGTCTGGGAGAAGACACGGGTGAGCATGTTGAGGTCGAGACCGAGTGCCTGGCCAATGCCCAGGCCTTCCGCGAGCGCGGCGGTGTTTATGTTCATCACCATGTTGACGAGTGCCTTGACTTCGGCTGCCTTGCCGGATTCGCCGACGTAAATCAGCTCCTTGGACAGGTCTTCCAGCATGGCGCGGACGCGGCTGAAGGCGCGGTTGTCACCGGCCACCATCAGGTAGAGCTCTCCATTACGCGCCTGCGGAATGCTGGACGCCATGCAGCCCTCGAGCGTTTTGGCGCGAACCTCGGCAGCGGCTTTTTCCAACTCGCGGTGAACATCTGGCGATACCGTTGCGCAGTTGATGAAAACCTTGTTGCCGGCTTTTTCCATGAGCAGGTTGTCACGCTTGGCGGTGAAGATTTTCTTCATCGCGCGGTCGTCAGTGACGACGGTGAAGACCACGTCTGCCGCGGCGGTTACGTCAACGAGTTTGGTCGGTGCGGAACAGCCGAGTTCGTCGGCGAGCGCTTGGGCGGTCTCGGTGTGGATGTCATATACTGCGGTTACGTTGTAGCCACAGTCCTTGAGGCGACGAGCCATGTTCGCGCCCATGCGCCCCACGCCTACGAATGCGATGCGTTGTTTTGCCATAAGTCAGAATTTGTTTTTTGAACCGCTGATGGACACTGATCGAGCGTCATGAATTTTCTCAAGTAACATAACAAGGAGAACGAAGAGTTAAATTTGATTCACTCGTTTTGCGCTCCTTAAAGAAAGAACTGTCTTCGTTTTTTTCGTCAACTTCGGTAAGGAATTCACGCCCGTTGAGATCGGTGTTTATCAGTGTGTCAGCAATTTGGAATTTAGCTTTGCGTTGCAAAGTAAGGATTGTGTTGCAGCTCTTCGGCGACGGTGGTTATCGGGCCATGGCCAGGGCAGAGAATGGTCTCGCCGGGTAAGCTGAGGACACGCTCGCGAATCATTTTCAACGCCCCGTGGTAGTTTGCGCGGACGCCGCCAATGGAGCCCGCAAAGAGTGCATCGCCGACGATGGCGACCGG
>JBNNDZ010000333.1:0-3252 GCA_050285865.1 Puniceicoccales bacterium | reverse complement strand
GCTGTTGTTCTTGTACTCTACGTGGCCGTAAATCGGCACGCGCACTTCGTATTCCGGGCGAACGATGTGCCAGGGGTTGCCGTGGCGCATCCAGGCGTCGGGACGCTCCATCTGGTGCCCGTCGACGAATTCCTGGCGGAACAGGCCGAACTCGTAGTGAATGCCGTAGCCGATCGCCGGGTAGTCCAGCGTGGCGAGCGAATCGAGGAAACAGGCAGCCAGGCGACCAAGGCCGCCGTTACCGAGGCCCATATCCAGCTCTTCTTGCTCAATGGAGCGCAGGTCCATACCGAGCTCCTTCAAGGCCTGCTCGGCAATTTCGAACATGCCGCAGTTGACGAGGTTGTTCTCCGTCAAACGGCCCATCAAATACTCCAGAGACAGGTAATAGACGCGGCGCACGTTGTTCTTGTTGTGGACGCCCTGCGTGGCGATGTAACGCTCCAGAATGCGGTCGTTGAGCGCATGGCAGGTGGCCAACCACCAGTCGCGGGGCTTGGCGGTGCTGGCGTCGCGTGCGAGCGTGTGGATCAAATTCTCCTCGATACGCTTCTTGAACAGCTCGACGGACGAGTCGATTGCGAAGGTCGATGCGTTGCTCTTTTTAGCCGCCGTCTTCTTGGCGGCCCGTTTTTTCTTGGTAGCGGGCATGGTTGCGGTGGTTAGTGGTGAAATTTTAAGCGAAAATGAAACTTCGCTAGAGCAGGCGTTATGCCCAGTTGAGGGCAGCTCGTCAAGGCGCAGGTTTTTGGAATGCGGAATGCGGAATGCGGAATGCGGAATGCGGAATGCGGAATGCGGAATGCGGAATGCGGAATGCGGAGTGCGGTGTGTGGAGTGCGTGATGCGGGGGTGGGGAGTGCGAGATGTGCGGCGTAGCGTCCCGGAGGGACGCAGCCCCCGGAAAACGACACATCCACACGATGCGCCCTGAAAGGGCGCGACCAACACGCCGAACTCGTCTTTCTAATCCAAATAGCGCGGATCATATTCTACGCCCGAACGCTCCAAATAGGTGATCAATTCATCGCGAAACGACATTTTCTTATGATGCTGCTCCTGATTCTCAATGTATTGTCGAACCGCATCGAGGCTGGAAGCGCTTACCGTGAACGCTGCATAACCGTCCTGCCACGCAAAATCTGGGGCGTCGAACTCGCGATTCACCCATTTGGATGAGGCCGTTTTTATGTCGCGTAACACGTCCGAAAGGCAATGTGTGGCCCTCAGGCTCACCAACAAATGAACGTGATCTTTTGTTCCATTGATGCGTTGCGGATGCCCTCCAAGTGTCTTGATGCCGCCACCCAGATATTCGTGCAAACGCTTCTTCCAGATCGCATCGATGTCTGGACCCCGGTTTTTCGTGGAAAATATCAGATGATAATGCAGGCTAAGGAACGTCGATGGCATGTCCTATGCCTGTGCCGCGTCCTTTCAGGACGCAATCTATTTATGCCTGCTCTCCGGGGGCTGCACCCGCTGCGCGAGCTTGCCCCCGGCTAATGGCCCACGTCCCGCTGGGACGTTGCGTGCGATTGAGCGACTTTGCCAATGTCAGCCGATGGTTTGGCATCGTTTGATGATTCGTTTGCTGGTGTTAGGGAAAACGTGGCCAATGGAGCGGTTGGCGGTTGTGCTTTTTCAAGAAATCTTATCGACCAAGTAATTGTAGGTCCAATACGTGTCATCTTAGTCTGGAGCTCTTCCAGTAAGCGGTCGCATTTCGCCTGCTGGAGTTTGATGTCCTTATTTAATCGAACAAGATCGTCACGTTTTGGGTCTTTGACTGCGTGTTTCATTGCTGTTAGCAGGCTCTCGTTAATATCGAGTTCATCGCGTTTTTCCTCTACTTGGCGTATGCTATATTCGATATTCCGACGGACTTGGAAAGTGATCAGCTCATCTGCCACCGTGTTTGCTACCTTTGCGGCTAAGTGAGGGTCGGGATGTTGAAATGCGATCCAGAATACATCGCGATTCGGTGCGCCTTGAAATGGTTTGGCCCGGAGGTTTTGATGCAATAGAGACGTCGTTTCTTCGATGGTCATCTCATAGGGTGCAATCAACGCAGCGGCCTCAGCATCAGTTAACCGCTCCACGACTTCGCTGAGCAATGCCTCGCTGTAAGCCCATTGCTCAAGCATGGCCATGGTGGGTTTGGGGTATTCGGCAAGATTGTCTTCATCTTCGAGGTTGATTTGCAGCAATGCGGTCGCCTGATAGATGGCCAATTCGGGCTGCTCGGATTGGGCCGGTGTGTCTTCGGCACCTGAGTGTGGCACCAAACAAAGCAAACCATTGAGTAATAAAAATCCCCATAAAACCATGCCGTAGGAAGACCTACGATCCATTACCTTGTTCCGAACAACTCACCCAAACCCGAAGCGCTTCCGCAACTCATTTGCGGTGAACTCGACGATGGTCGGGCGGCCGCGGGGGCAGGCGAGGGGTTGCTGGCAGGCGAGGAGTTGCTCGGCGAGGAGTTCGATGGCGGCGTCGGGGAGGTCGTCGTCGTAGCGGACGGAGCGTGTGGCCGCGATTTTCGCCAGTTGCTCGTGGGCGAGGTCGGTCTTGCGTGGGTCGATTTCTCCTTCGCGCAGGCGGTCGACAAGGTCGCGGACGAAGGGCTCGGCCTGTTGCTCGGGCAGCCAGTCCGGATGCGCTTCCAGCCGGTAAAAATTGCGGCCAAATTCTTCCAGGGAAAATCCGTTACCCTGCACCCATTCCAGGTGCTCTTGCAAGGCGGCCGCGGCACGTGGTTCGAACTCCAACGGGATCGGAAAAAGCAACTGCTGCCGTGCCGGGCTTTGCGATGCAAAGTAACCGGCGATCCGCTCAAACCACACGCGCTCGTGCGCCGCACGCAGCCGAAGAATCGTCAGCCCCGCCTCGGTTTCAAAGAGCGCGTAGTCGACCTTGAGCCGTCCGATGAGACGCCAGCGGTTTGATTGCGGCTTCTGGTTTTCGGTTTTCGGTTCTCGGTTTTCAGTTTTCGGTTGGGGCGCGGGGGGCTTCTCCGTCTGCCCTCCGACCTCCGACTTCTGACGCCTGTCTTTCGACCTTCTATTTTCGTCCTCAGATCTCTGATCATCTTCCTTCAGATACCGTTTGCGGAATTCTTCCGAGGCGGGTTTGGGCTGGGTGCGCGGGTAGGTCGATGGGCGCGGGGTTTCCTTGGCTGCCGGGCGGATAGCGGGTTGTGGCGGGGCAGGGCGAGGTGGTGCAGACTCTGATTTTTCCGCTTCCTTT
>JBNNDZ010000332.1:0-11840 GCA_050285865.1 Puniceicoccales bacterium | reverse complement strand
GTCTTCCGCGCTCTGGGCAAACCAACCCGGCGTATCAAAGCTGATCGCCAGTGGTACGCAGCCTTCCTGGCCAATTGGCCCCGGAGAATTGCGCCAGGAATAGACGCCGCAATAGGCAGCGGGCACCCGCATCGAACCGGCCGTATCCGTGCCGATGGCAAACGGCGTAACCCCCGCGCCAACAATCCAGGCCGAGCCACTGCTCGAACCACCGGACAAGGCACCGGGAATCGACGGATGCGGGCAATCGCCAAACCAGTGGTTCTCACCCGAAAGCCCGTAGGCAAATTCCACCGTCGCAGTCTTACACGCCATGACCCCGCCGTGCTCTGACAAGAATCGCACCATGCGCGAGTCACGCTCCGGCGTCGGCCGGACATCCGGCAAAAAGCCCGAACCCGCCGTCGTTGGCGCGCCAGCGAAATCAAATAAATCCTTCAGCCCGTAAGGCACTCCGGCAATCGGCGAATCCAACGCCGTCGCCCGGGCAAAGGCGCTCGCAAGCGCCTCCCGCGTCGGCTTCCACCACACGGCCTTATTACGGTCTTCGCGCGATACGGCCTGCAGATTTTCAAAAAATGCTTCCGCCGCGCGCACCGGCGATTCATTCGCCAGCTCACGCCATTGAGTAATTGTTTTGCCTGTCATTTCACTTTGCATCGCAAAGTAGCTTAGCGCGTCATCATGCTTTGGCTCATATTCAGGATACTCATCACGATGGCGAGCGTGAGCACAAACACCAGAATAAATGCGAAGCCTAGGGCAAAGCCTGCAATGAGGCGGGTAAGGAATTTCAGTTGGCCGGAAAGTTCTTCCGCGTGCGTCAGGTAAATTTCGTGGAAGCTTGGGGCCAGGCTACCGGTATTCTCACCGATACTCAAGATGTCTTGGTCCAGATCCGGCAGCAAGCCATAGCGTTTGAAAGCGGCTGAAAACGGCGCACCGTCGTTAATCATCGTGCGCGAGGCCACATACTTCCCGGCCAACACTTTGTTTTGCAAAGTATTCTCGGCCAGACGAAGACTCTCCGTCGTGTTCACGCCGTTGGAGAGCAGCACGTTGAGGATGTTCGACATGCGGCAGATGTCCGCGTGGTAATAAAGCCCGGAGATCAGCGGGATGCGCAGTGCCCAGCGGTCAGTTGTCAGGCGTCCGTTCTCCGTCTTACGCCATTGCACGATTGAAAGAAAGACCACAAACAACCCCACCAGGACAAACGGTCCCTGCATGAGGGCAAAGTCTGCCATGCCGATCATGATTTTCGCCGAGAGATTTAGCTCTCCACCCATCTGGTCGAGCATGCCCTGAATGCGCGGCAACAAGTAAAAGAGGAACAGCAACACGACCCCCATCGCCACGAAACAAATCATGATCGGGTAAGCCATCGCGCTTTGGATTTCCTTTTGCAGTTCGCGTCGGCGCTCCAAGTGGTCGATGATGTTGCTAAGAATCGGCTGAAGGTTACCAGTGGCCTCACCGGCTTCGATCAGGTGCGCCATCGTCGGCTCAAAGCACTCCGGCATAGCGCGCAAGGCAGAGGCCAGGGTGCGGCCTTCGCTCAGGTGGCGGTAAACTTCGTTGGAAAGCTCCTTGAGCGCGGGGTCTCCCATGCGCGTGCTCATGATGTTCATGGCGTCGCCGATGGGCATTCCATTTTTGTGAAGCTGATACAACTTACGGAAAAACGGCAACGCATGCTTACGGGCAAGCTTCACACGGCGGCTGAAAAGCTTCCCCCTGGGCTTATCCCCCTGAACGGCATTTACTTCGCTTTCGGCGGCTTTCGCACTGGCCTTGGGCGAGGCTTTGATCGGGGCCACACGACCGCCTTTGCCCGCCTTTACGTCGAGTGGACGAATCTTACTGGCGCGGATTTTACGCAATGCCTGCTTGCGGTCGACCGCCTCAATGCTTCCGGTGACGGTTTCTCCGCCTTCCGCGATGCCCTTGTAGTTAAAGGTCGGCATGAAAAAATCTCCTTAGGAGCTGGCACCGCCGATCTGTTCGGAGCTGGCTTTTTCTTCCTCTTCGGTGACGATGTCGGCGTAACGCATGACCTCGGGCAGCGACGTAATACCGCGCTTGACCTGTTCCCAGCCACTGCGTTGCAACGTGACCATCCCCTGCTTTTCGGCGAGGTTTCGAATTTCCCAAGCCGAGGCACGGCGGATGATCAACTCGTGAATGGCGTCATTGATACGCAGAATTTCGAACAGACCTACACGGCCCCGGAAGCCCAGGCCGCGGCAGCGCTCACAGCCGACCTGCTTCTTGACCAAATGGGCGTCCGTCACTTCGGAGGGCGGAAGGTGTAAGGCAATCAGGCAGGAGCTCAACTCGCTCAACTCAATGTCCGCCGGTTGCGCACAATGGCTGCAAAGGCGGCGCACGAGGCGCTGGGCAATGACCATCTCCACCGATGAAGCAATGAGGAATGGCTCGATGTCCATATCGATCAAACGAGTGATCGCACCCGGAGCATCATTAGTGTGAAGCGAGGATAAAACCAAGTGACCCGTCAGCGACGCACGGATGGCGATGTCGGCCGTTTCGCGGTCACGAATTTCCCCGACCATGATGACGTCCGGGTCCTGACGCAGAACTGAGCGCAAGCTATTGGCAAAAGTCAGCCCAATCTCGCTTTGCACCTGAGTCTGGTTGACCCCCTCAATCTCATACTCGACCGGGTCTTCAATGGTGACGATGCGACGGCGCGGGTCGCGGATACGCCGCAGGAACGCACTGAGCGAGGTCGACTTACCGGAACCGGTCGGGCCGGTCGCCAGGATAATACCGTGCGGACGCTGGAGAATGTTGTCGATGGCCTGCACGTCGCGCCCCACAAAGCCGAGGTCTTCAATTGTGACCGGCTGCGTTTTGTCGGACAAAAGGCGCAAGCTGATGCTCTCCCCATACATCGTGGGCAGCGAAGAAATACGGATGTCCAGCTCTTCACTACCGTAGTGGAAGCCGATACGGCCGTCCTGTGGACGGCGGCGCTCGGAGATGTTGAGCTTGGCCATGATCTTCAAACGCGAGATAATCGCGCGCTGGAAGGTCTTCAAGTTTTCCGGCACGCGCACCGGCACCAACACGCCGTCAATGCGATAACGAATATTGAGCGTTTCCTTTTGTGGCTCGAAATGAATGTCCGTCGCGCGGTCCGCGATGGCCTTGGTGATGACCTCGTTGACGAAGCGAATCAGCGCAGCATCTTCGTCCTCTTCCTCGTCTTCCTGCTCGGAGTCTGCAAAGCCTTCCATGTCTTGCTCATCGAGCGAACCGGAACCCACGCCGTAAGCCTGGGTGATGAGCTCAGCAACTTCGGATGGCTCCCCCAGGAACCACACGGGCTCGCGCCCCGTGGCAGCGAGCACCCAATCGCTCATGGTCTGCGACGGCGGCCAAACGGTGACGAGGCAAAATTCACCCTCGCGCCCTTCAACGGAAACCGGAAGGCACTGGTATTCGTGGATGAGTCGCTGCGGAAGCGCGTCCTCGGGCGCTTCGGAACGGTTGATCACAGCGAGCACCGGCAAACCGGTCTCCTTGGCCAATCGCGCAAAACAATCGCCCACCTGCTCCTGCCAGGCACCCGCGAGGAACTTCACGCGGTCTTGTCGCGGGACTTCGGCGAACTGCTCTTGTTGCTCCTCATCGAGGCGCTCGAGCCAGCTGGCGGGGACGTCTTCCATTAGTTCTCTTCCTCGCTGCTCGACTCCGAATCCGAGTCTGACTCATCTTCATTGTCGAGGCGGTTAACGCTCAAAGGATGCGGCCAGCCGGATACTTCGTTGAGCTCCTTCGACTGTTCCAGGGCTTCTTCACGGGCTTCACGCGTGACTGCCGACATATCGTTCGTGCGGAGGTAGGTGTCCACATCGTCGCCGTTGTCGAGATTCTGAACAATCTTCTGCGCGTGCTTGTAAGCCGATTCTGAACCAAAATAAACCGTCGGACGGATAAAGATCATCAACTCGCGGCGCTCGTTCGATTCCGTTTCCGGGTTGAGCAGATCGCCGATCAGCGGAATATCGCCAATGAGCCACAATTTGCCATCACTGCTGCGGAAACGCGTTTCCTGCAAACCGGCCAGCACGATGACCTCGCCATCGGCCACACTAACAAATGACGTCGCCTCGCGCTTACCAATAATCGGCTGCTCGGTGTTATTCACCGTGGTGTTCGACACAACGTTTTCAACGACCTGCTCGATTTCCATTTGAATAATGCCGTTGCTGCCAATGAGCGGTGTAACGGTGAGCTGGATACCGATGTCGCGATATTGAACGTCGTTCGAAGTCGTGCCCGCAACCGAGCCGGTCGCGAGGTTCTGCACCGTGCTGGTGATGATCGGTTGGGATTGCGATACGTTGACGTTCGCTTCCTGGTTGTGCGTCGTAACGATGTTGGGCGCGGACAGAATTCGGATGTTCGAATTTTCCGCGGCGGTGCGCAGAGCCAGGGCGAACTCGTCCGGATTCAAGGTAAAGGTGAAGTCGATGGGCGGATCGAGGTTGCTGTTCGAGGCCGCGGTACCGCTGGCAGCAAGTCCAGCACCGAGCGCATCCGGAATGATCGACACCGGCGACAAGCTGGGCGAGCCGGTGATGTTAAACTCGTTGAAGCCGCTGACGGCGTCGTCGGTCAACGTAACTTCCGCAATGATGACCTCGATGTAAACCTGAGCCAACAGCACGTCAATCTGCTCGATGAGCTGGCGAACCTGAGCGATGTCCGAGCGCGTGCCGTAGGCCACAATCGCATTCGAGCGCTCGTCGGCAACGATCGTCACAAAATCGGAGAACTGGAGGTTACGCGTGTCCAAGTTGTCGATCAAGCCAGTGATCCCTTCGTTGGGTGCTGGAGGCGGCGCTTCATTGGCAGCGAGCGAATCACGGTTGCCACCGGAAATATTTGCCTGGGTTTCGGCAGAAGCCCCGCGGCGCTCACGTTCGCTCGCGCTCTCGGCTTTTTCACGTGCACTTTGCTGACCGGAAATCACTTCCTCCAGCAACGTATCGATCTCGGTTGCCTGTGCGTGCTTGATGTAGAAGACTTCGCTGGAGGTGACCGGCTCCACGTCCTTATCGAGCTCAGTAATCAGGTTTTTGATAATCGGCTCGTTAGACGGATGCGTGATCACAATCAGCTGATTAGTGCGCTCGTCTGCTTCAAAGGTGGTGTTGTTCGCAAAATACTTGGCGAGGCCACTGTTACCCGAAGTCAACTTTTCCAAACGTTGGCGCAGGTCAGTGGACTTCGTGTATTTGAGTTGGAAAAAGAAGACATTCTCGCCTTGGTAATCCGGGCGGTCGGCATCGCCCAGCACCTGCTCAATACGCTGCAAATTAATCAAGCTGTCCGAGACGAGTACGGCGTTGTTCTTTGGAAAAATGACCACTTGGCCTCCCTGGGAAACCAGCTGTTCCGCCACGACCTTACCTTCGGAATTCGCATCGAGGTAGGTCAGTTTGAAGAACTTGGTGTAAACTGCCTGGCTGGCAGGCATGTCCATCGGTGAACCCAACAAAAACTGCGGCACCTGGGCATTCGTTCCAGCAGAGGCGGGAACGGCCTTGAGGAATTCATCGCCCACCGGCGTAACCATAATCCCGTTAAGCGAAAGCAAACTCTCCACCGCGCGGATTGCCTCGGAACGGGTCATCGGCCCCAGGCTGTCGAAGTTGATCTTGACCGCCGGTAGTGATTGCGAACGCAGGATCGCCTTGCCGGTGAGCTGCTCCAAGTACTTGAGCACGGCGTCGAGCGGCATATCCACCATGATGACGGTGTTTACCATCTCCGGTGCCTCATCGGCTGGCGGCGCACCACGGCCACCGGGAGCCTGCGGACCCTGCTGCGCATGGAGCAGCGGCGCGGCGAGGCAAAGGAGCATGGCGAAAAGACGCCAAGAGCGAAGGATGGGCGAGTGAGGCGTGACGCTCAGAGATGACATGGTCTATTGCGCGGCGGCAAAACCGCCGGGTTTGAGTTCAAAGGATTTAATGATGATCGACGCGTCCAACAACTCCTCGTTGCGGCGGTTCGCATCGAGGCTGACGGACACCTGATTAATGTAGGGCTGTTCCTTGTCCAACGCGTCGTCAAACGCCATCAGACGCTTGAGTGGTGTATCGCGTATGGTGAGCCGCATGATGTGCAACACGTAGATATTACTCTCCTGGCTGCGCGTGGTGAAATTAACGAGGTTGATTCCCGTCTGCTGGGCAAGCTGATCCACCCGCCCCGCCAGCGAAGCACTGTCGTAGGTGCGGTCAGAATTAAAGAACTCCAGCTCGATTTGCAGCTGGCTTTCAATCTCCGGCGCGAGGGCGAGCATATCTTTTTGCACCTTTAGTTGGCTGCCGGTGGATGACCACTCGGACGCCACCCCGCGGAAATCGCGCAGTGCGAAGGCAAAGAAAACCAGAAGAATGACCCACACGAAGCTCGTGAGCAACAGCTTCTCCCGCAAGGTCATGCGTTGGTAAAATTGGCGCACGTTCATTGCTGCTCCTCCACGTTCTGGTTTAACGCCACCGGCTCGCCTTCGCCAAGACGCGGGCCGACATAGTCCAGCCGCAAGGTGAACTCAGTTTTGTTCCCCCGCAGGCGGAAGTTCGGGTCTTCGCGCAGAACAAACTTGCCCGACTGGATCAGCTTATCGGAAAACGCATTTACCTGGTTCACGCGATCAGCATTACCCTGAATCGTAATACCATCCTCACTGTCGATGGCTGCTGCACGATAGTCGATCTCCTTGACCGGACGGTAGAGATTCGTCTCACCAAGCACTTCATAAGGCTGCAACGGACGCTCCGAAAACTGCCGCAACTGGGTGAGGAAGGTGTCGTTGTCATTAACCGACTGCACTGCCGGAGCCTGCGCGATGATCAGCTCCGCGCGGCGCTTCACGAGGATGTCGCCCACAATCGACAGCAGGAACAGCAGTATCAAGGCGACGGCCGCCCAACTCGCGAACTGCAATGCGGACCACAGGTAGCCTTGAACCTTACGCGAACGCTGCTCGGAGGCAATAAACTCCGCCGAACGGAGATCTGCCCACCAGCTTGCCTCGTCGTCGGCAGGCGAAACGGCTTCCAGCGGCTCAGCACCTTCACGCTCTTCCCGCAGCACAAACGAGACCTGGCGGTCGTCACTGACTTTCGTTTCCGCCAGCTCATACACGGGAACCGCCTCCGGATCGAGCTGATGTGAGCGAAGAAAACTTTCAAGCACGCCATCGTCATCGGCCGATGTTTCCTCGTCTTCGTCATGCTCTGGGCGCCGACGGTGGCGAATACGCTTGGGAAAACGAGCACCGGACTCGAACTCAAGCAGCATTGCCTCGTCCTTCGAATGCCAAACGAGCTGCTTCGGCGGCTGCGGGAAGGCGAGCAGCAGCGGGAAAAACGAGGGAAACACGTGCTCGGCATCATTCCAGTCATCGAGCGCATGCTGGCCAATCCGGGGACGACAGGCAGCGAACAGCCACAGCTCACGGCGAGCGTCATCCACCATGAACCCCCACGCCAGTTGCTCCAATGGAAACGGCGAGCATTCCTCAAGTGTGAGCTCCGCCAACGACGCCAACTCTGCACGCTCCACCTCTTCGGGCAGCGACACGAGCCGGCTAAAGAAATAGCCCCCCGGCACGAGCAACACTTCAGGTGCTCGCGCATCGGCGACTTGCTTGAGGTTTTCGGGTAGCTTCACAGTATAAGGATGAAAAAGTTGCGGAGTATCACGAGGGTGTCACGAGAAATCAACCGTCTTCCGCCCCATTCTCGGAAAGTTCCCAGACCTCCCAGGAACCAATAATATAAACCGGCGTGCCACTGCCAGAGCCGCCCGATGAGCCGCCCCCATAGCTGTCATCTCCAGTAACGTAGCCGTCACCGCCGTTTTGACCGCCATTGGAGCCGCCTGAGCCGGGGCGCCCCGAACCGCCGCCGGAGCCATCCCCGGAGTCGCCCTCCTGGTCACCATCGGCCCCATCGCCATTACCTCCAGAGCCCTCGCCAGCTTCGCTAGTGTCGGAAATTAGCGCATAGAGCTGAAATTTCTTCACCCCCTGCTCCACGGTGACCGTGACCCGAAACACCTTAGCCTCGAAGCCAAAGCCCTCCGAATCGCTCACGCCCATGGACTGAAGGTCGTCCTGTGACTTAATGTAACCGTCGTCCTCGGTCCCCGCGATGCCATCGAGGCCCAATTGGAGGTCTTCCAGCGCATGCTCATTCAAACCACCCTCCTCCGACAACATATTGCGGATGAGCGGTGAGGCAGTGTTCAGATTAGGCGGATTGGTGTGCTTGAGCGTTACCGAGCTCTTAAACTGCCGAAACAGGTCATTGGGCGCGCCATTTTCATCGAAAAACAACTCGTCGAACGCCTTCATGTAGCGGAAATCATCGAAAGACGTAATCGGCTCATTCGGCGGCTTGCGGGGCGGGTCCTGGCGCTCGTAATACGATTCCTCTGCGCCGCTAATCCGCTCCAGATCGTCTTCATCGGTCCAGTCAATATAGACATCAATCAACTCGTCACTCTCACCAATGCTCACGCCGAGCTGATCGAAAATGCGGTTCAGCATTTCACGATTCTCAGGGTCGAGTGGGATTTTCCCGGTCTCATCCTCGATGGAAATCGTGACGCTCATCTCAGCTGGGAAATTAACTGGCGCGTAGCTCATCGGGTCGCCCCAGCCCTGACTTGGACTGTAAAGGTTACCATCGAGCTCCTTGATTTCGGCCAAAGTTGCGAGCGCGACCTCCATGGCAGAAAAAGCAGTCAGGCGCAGGTCGTCACGCGCAGCAGCGGTGGCCGCCGAGCGCATGTGCCGCGTCATCGTCTCCAGCAACGCAACCGTCACCACCGAGGCGAGCACGATGAAGCCAAGCACGATCAACAGGATCGCACCGCGGGGTCGGGCACTTTGAGCAGTGGCATTCATCGGCTACAAACGGGGAATGGCCGGGTCGTCCGGTGGCAACAGCAGCATCGCCGTGCGCGGGTTATCTTCGTCGCCGCCTCGAAAAGTCAGGCGGATGAACTGCGGGATGACGAACTCTCCTTCGTCGTTTTCCTCGGCCTCGTCAGAGCTGTCCCAAACTTCGTCTTCCTCGTCATACCAGAGATACTCCAGCTGGGTAACAATGGGCGAAATGAGTGTGCGTCGAAAATCTTCGATGTTTTCGTCGGCCATTTCATCGGTTTGCCAAAACAGGAAAAGGCCCTCGTCGTCAATCAGCCGAAGGTAGCAATCAACCGCAGGCATGTAGATTTCATCGTCCACAAAGACTGGGATATTGCCCGGCAACCGGAATGCCAACGCCTTGGCGTTGAGGTCCGATGAGCCCGGGACCTCCCGCCATTCGACGGGACTGGACGCCGCCTCACCTTCATCACCGGCATTCTTGACCGGCTCGGCCTGGGCAAAAATATACTCCATGAATCGCACGAGGTTCGCGCGGTGCTCGTCCTCCTGCGGAGCGGTATCGGCGGCAATCTTGAGCTGCATCAGCCCGAAAACCAATGAAGCCACGCCCACCAACAAGACACCCCCCACCGCCAGCACGAGCGTGACTTCCACCAGCGTAAAGCCGTGGCGGCTATGTCGTTGCTTAAATGCCACGGCGGCGATCCTCCATCGCTTTACGGCGGTCATCAAGAATGCCTTCGCCGTCCTCCATCTGCCAGTCAGGGCGGAAAAGCAACACCTCGAACGTGCGCACTTCCTCGTCACCACTGGAGAAACGATCGCTCTCCAGCTCAATGGTGATCAACACGCGAAACAGATCGACCATTTCGCCGTCCTCAATTTCGGCCTCCCAATCCGCCCGGGTGTCATCCGGCAGACGCAAATCGCCGCCATCCTCCATTTCATCACGCTCCTCAATGGAGACAATGCTACGCAAGAGATAACGATACATTTGCTCGCGCTCGGAATCCGTCCGCACCACGTCGTAAGCACGCAAGGCGTCGGACGCCGACTGCACCAACGCCGCAGATGCAATCGCAAATAGTCCCAACGCCAAAAGCACCTCGAGCAAGGTGAATCCGTTTGGGCGCTGGTGGTTGGTCAACATGAGTGAAGCCTAGTAGTAATCCCCGTCATCAGCCAAAAGTTTCGGGCCGTTGGAAAGCGTGTCCAAAGTGAGCTCTTCCTCGTCGCCGTTACGGAATCGGAAAATCGCAATCGCCGGGCTCGACACGCCACTGGGATGAAATACAAGGTGCGGAATCGGCTCATCGGTATACTCGCGATCAAAGGCCGCTACCCCATCGGACTCGGCCCGGACGCCGCGGAACTCGACTTCCAGTTCATCTTCGAATACCGGAAAAACTTCGCGGGGCGCATCTGGATCGGGCGGCGGCGACTCCTCCTCGTCTTGAGTATACCAAGCGTCAAATCCCCGAGGCTTCTCAATTTCGAAATTTTCCGGCTCCTTGCTCGCCTTCGTCAGGCGAAACTCCTGCGCCTCCTCGTCGAAGGATAAATATACGATGCGCGACTCATTCAGCGCCTGAATACGCGCTTCGTGCGTAGCTTCACGAAACACCTCGTAGGCTGACTTCGTCTGCCCGGCGTTGAACAGCGAATCGAAACTCATCGACGCGACCACCCCCGCCAGAATCGTCAACAGGCCGAGGACCATGACAATTTCCAGCAGACTGAAGCCCGGGGCCGCACGGCGGCGCGGGATGGCGGGTCGCGCGTTCATGGGCAATCAAACGCGAACGGGCAATTAGTTCCAGTTGGGAACGTCGTCACCGCCACCGTCTTCATTCTGCATGTTCGGGCCACTGGACCAGATGTCCGGATAGTTGGAATTGTGCTGGGCCGGGTAGCGGTAGTTGTAAGGCTGGCCCCACGAATCAACCGCATCCTTGTCAATATACGGCCCACGCCATTTACCACCAACACCTGCCGGTGCCGTGCGCAGAGCTTGTAACCCCTGCTCCGTCGACGGATAACCGCCCACATTCAACTTGTAGGCCATCAGCGGTGCCTTGACCCCGGTCGACACGAATTGACGCTCGATTTCCACTTGGCCCGCAGTGCCCGTGCCACCCAAACCGACAATCAATGCGCCAGCCAGCGCGGCGATCAAGCCGACCACGATAATAATTTCCAAAAGCGTGAAACCGGCAGCACTACGCGGCGAACGCGAACGAATGAGGTATGGCGAGTGTTTCATCATAAAAACTGTGAGATTGGCTGGACGTAAGGCATCCCGCAACCCTGGATTCTTCTTTCCTCCGACACCATTTGGAACCATCGGCTCCATCCAAAGTTGCAAAAAAAGTCCCCCGGCCAATGACCGAGGGACTTAAAATTAATTGCTAATCAACTTAGGCAACGCGACGGCGGCGATAAGCCACAAGCGCCAGCGCCATACCACCCGCAAGCAGAGCATAAGTCGAAGGCTCCGGAACGGCATTGATCAAGAGGGCATTGTTACCATCAAACGAACCAACGATTGCAGTGCCGGATGCTGCAAAAACGCTGTTCGTAAGGGTTGTGACCGAAAGATCCGGTGGAACCTGCCAGACAGTGGCAGTAGGCGTTGCGGTAAATACCCCGAACTGATTATTATCAACCGTGCTGTAAACGAGCGTATACAGCTGGTCACCAGTAGTTGCATTGCCAGCAAGCGGAAGCGGCAACGTGGCAGCTGGAACTGCAAAAATCTCACCGTTTGCATCAAACTCTACGGTTTGAGCAACGTTAGTGTTGAGCAATGCAGAGACGATTGTGAAATCCATCTGCTGCTCTGGAGTCAAGTTATTGAAGGCTGCAATATCAAAAGTGCCGAATTGCAGAACAAAGC
>JBNNDZ010000331.1:0-2996 GCA_050285865.1 Puniceicoccales bacterium | reverse complement strand
CGTCACGAACGAAAATGCCAACCGCACGGCGATCGTGGATTCGAGTAAGGACGTTGACCGTTGGCGCGACGAAGGTGGCGCGTTGGTGGCGACGCAGGCATTGCCGGAGATCACGCATGGCTCGGTGCTCATCGCGGCAATCACCAGTTGCACGAATACCTCGAACCCGTCCGTGATGCTGGCCGCTGGTTTGCTCGCGAAAAAGGCGGTGGAGAAGGGGTTGACCGTCGATCCGACCGTCAAGTGTTCGCTGGGGCCGGGTTCACGGGTGGTGACCGATTATTTGAACGAAACCGGGCTGACGGAGTATCTCGACAAGCTCGGGTTCAACCTCGTTGGGTATGGCTGCACGACTTGCATCGGTAACTCGGGTCCACTGGATCAGTCCGTCGAAGATGCCATCACGCAGGGCGAACTTGTCACGGCATCCGTGCTGTCGGGTAACCGGAATTTCGAAGCCCGCGTTCATGGCTCGATCAAGGCCAATTTCCTGATGTCGCCACCGCTCGTCGTGGCGTTTGCCCTCGCGGGCACGGTGAACTTCGACATGGACAAGGACCCGTTGGGGCATGATGCAGAAGGTAATCCGGTATTCCTCAAAGACATCTGGCCCAGCCAAGAGGAAATCCAGGAAAACATCCTCAAGGGGCTCAAGCCCGAGATGTTCCGCCAGAAGTATGCGGACCTCAATTCGGCCAATCCGCAGTGGAACGAGGTCGAGTCGTCCACGGGTGCCGTTTACGACTGGGACGCGAAGTCGACGTATATTCAGCGTCCACCGTTCTTCGATGGCTTCGGCATGGAAGCGGGCAAGATTACCGGCTTTGAAGGATTGCGCCCAATGGGTATCTTTGGCGACTCGGTCACCACGGACCACATTTCGCCCGCGGGCGCGATTAAGCCGGATTCTCCCGCTGGAAAATACCTGATCGAAAACGGCGTGGAAGTGAAGGAGTTCAACAGCTACGGCAGCCGCCGCGGCAATGACCGCGTGATGACGCGCGGCACCTTCGCCAATGTGCGGATCCGTAACCTCATGGCCGACGGCAAGGAAGGCGGCTACACCAAGCTTCAGCCCGAAGGCGAAATCCAGGCGATCTACGATGCCGCGATGGCCTACCGTGAACGCGGTGCCTCGCTGATCGTCTTTGGTGGTGCGGATTATGGGATGGGCTCGTCCCGTGACTGGGCGGCTAAGGGCACGGCACTGCTCGGCGTGAAGGCCGTTGTGGTGAAGTCCTTTGAGCGAATCCACCGCAGTAACCTGATTGGCATGGGCGTTCTCCCGCTCTGCTTCAAGGAAGGCGTGGACAAGGATACGCTCGGCCTCGATGGCACGGAGACGTTTGACCTCAAGGACCTGAGCAATGACCAGAAGCCGGGCTCTGAAGCGACGCTGGTGATTCACCGTGCCGATGGCTCGACGGACGAAGTCACACTCGATGTGCGCTTAGACACACAAGTTGAGGTGGAATATTATCGTAATGGGGGCATCTTAACTTATGTTTTGCGCCAACTGCTCGATTAGTAGTTGTAACAAGGATGTTGCAGGTCGCTCCGGTAACCTGTCTATAAGAGATAATTTGAAGGAATAATTAGCTGTCATGGCCGAAAACGAAAGCCCAGTATTTCTGGTGGACGCCTACTCTGATCCCGTCATTCTGCGGATTCGCGGTCGGGCGAGCTTCCTGAACTGTGCACCGGTGCGGGACTTTTTTGACCGCGTGTCGGAAATGGGCAAACGCAGCGTCGTGATTGATTTCGAGGGCTGCACCGGGATGGACAGCACCTTTCTGGGCATCATGGCCGGAGCCGCATTGGAATTCCGCAAGATGGACCCGCCCGGTGATTTCACCCTGGTGCGTCTCAGCCAGCGTAACCTGGAGCTGGTGCGCAACCTCGGCCTGCACCGCATCCTCAATGTGGAGTCTGGTGACTTCGACATGAATTTTGCTGCGCAAAGCGCGGAATCCCTGGACGGCATCAGCCAGTCCGAAAAGGAAAATGCCCGCATGGTTCTGCAAGCCCACGAAAGTCTCGTGGAAGCCGACGAAAGCAACCAGAAGAAATTTCAGGATGTGCTTTCATTTCTTCGCCTTCAGGTGGACAAAGATTCGGCCTAAGCGGGCAAATCGTGCATTCGCACTCCCGGTTTCTTTAGGGTCGACAGTCACGGGTTGCTTCGAGAAGGTGGACGTGTTACCTTCTGCGAACAATGGCATTCATCATTGGCCTAATAGCCGGCGGTTTGATCGGATGGTTGTGTTTTCGGCTCATCATCCAGCGACAGCGTAGCCAACTCGAAGAAGACGTTCAGCTCCTCCAGCAAGAGAAGCAGATCGTCGTCGAGTTCATGCACAACCTCGTCGAGGCCATTGGCGACGGCGTGGACCGGCAGGAGCTGTTCGAGCGCATTGTCCATGCGGCCATTCTGAGCACCGGTGCCTTGAGTGCGTGCGTGTTTGAGCGGTCGGCGGATAACAAGCTCCGTGGCGTGGCGGTGGAAGGCCTTTTTCCGCCGCAGCGCTCCTATGGAACGAAGGCCGCGCACAAGCTCGCCACCCGGGCCCAGTTTATTGAGCGGGTCCTGCGCTCGGAAGTCTTTGAGATGGGTGAGGGCATCATTGGTTCGGTTGCGCAATCAGGCAAGGCGCTCCTGATCGAGGATGCCACGAAAGATCCGCGCGTCGTGCAGCACAGCGATTCTTCGCTCAAGGTCCGCTCGCTCGTTGTTGCACCGATTTTATTTCGTAATGAGGTCCTCGGCGTGCTCGCGGTGGCGAATCCCGCTGACGGGCTGGCGTTTAACCAGACAGACTTTTCCTTGATCGAGTCCATCGCCGAGCAGGCGGGCCTGGCGGTGCACAATTCCGATTTGATTCAGGTGCAGATGGATAAGCAGAAGCTGGACTTCGATATCGCGATGGCCAGCAGCATCCAGAGCATGATCCTGCCCACCAAATATCCCAAGGCAACCGGGCTGGACATCGATACCT
>JBNNDZ010000330.1:0-11089 GCA_050285865.1 Puniceicoccales bacterium | reverse complement strand
CCGAGATTCTCAATGATCTGCGCCATGAAACGCAGGTCCGAGAGATCGGGCACGTTTTCAATCACGCAAGTTTCTTCGGTAAGCAGCGTCGCGGCAAAAATGGGCAAACAGGCATTTTTCGCGCCACTGACTGTGACTTCGCCGCGCAGGGGGCGACCTCCGGTAATTCGAACGACATCCATGGGTAAAAACAAAAGGGCGGCGCGCTCATCGCACCGTCACGACTCGGCCAGCCAAAGCCATGCCCGCCCCGGATTCAATGCCTTTATGCGAATGGACAAAAAAAGCGCCGTTTCCGAGTGGAAACGACGCTGATAAATTTTTGGCAGTCCGCTTAAGAATCGCTGGCGGAGGACTCACTGCGGCGATTTCCGCCACCTTGTCCCTGACCATTGCGCTGACCACCGGAACGACGGTTACGGCCGCCACGCTTGCCACGACGACGTGGTGGACGATCGCCACCTTCCTCGTTGCGGGGCTGGCCCTGACGGCGTTGACCGCCACCTTGACCACGTGGTCCACCTTTACCGCCCTTGCCTCCCTGACCACCACCGGAGCGGTTGTCACGACGGGGACGATCCTCGCGATTGCCCCCCTTGGACGACTTTTCCGACTGCTTGGCGGCAGGCTGTTCGCCACCACCAAAAATCGAACGGAGAACCTTTTTCACCGCGCCAAAGAAGCCCTTCGGCTCGGGCTCGGGGGCTGGCTTGCGTGAAGCCTGCGATCCCCGCGGTTGACGCTCACCCTTACCGGAACGATCACCCTTGCCGGAACGTTCACCACGCTGGCCTTCGCCACGCGGCTTGCGTTCGCCAGATTGGCGCTGACCTTCGGCCTTGGGTGCGGAGCCCTCTCCTTGATCTGCGTTCTCGCCTTCAGCGGGCTTCTTACGACGGTTGCTGCGCTTGCGCTTACGCTTCGGCTTGGCTTCACCATCGGTTTGCTCGGTAGCGGACTCCCCTACCGGCTTCTCCTGCTTGGCAGCTTCCTCGACTGGCTTGTCCTGGCGACGTGGCTTGCGCTCGGGCTTACCTTCGGCAAAGCGGCCGCTAAGCTTTTCCTGCATTTCGGCCGGGCTCTCCACGAGGCCGGGGTGACCGGCATTCAAGTGAGCCTTGTTGCTGGTAGCTGGGCGGTTGCGCTTGCGCGACGACGCACCGACAGGAGTCTTCACGCGGTTCTGTAGAAGCGATGGGCCGGGATCCGGCAATTCGCTGTCATCAATCCGTGCTGGCTTCGGTGCTTCGGCGGTAGCTTTAGCAACAGGAGCCTCTGTGGCGGGTGTTTCAACCTCCGACGTTTCGCCCGCTGTGGGAGCTGTTTCGGCGGTGGATTCGGGCTTCGGTGCCTGCTCTTCAACGGGCTCCGGCTCGGGTTCGGGTTCTTTGGCTAAATCAGTCCAGGACAATTGGTTTTGCCCCAGACCGATGGATTTTTCTTGGTTGGCGGACGGCGATTGCGCCGGTTCTTCGCCCGGACGAAAACTATCGTCCTCTCGCGCCTTAGGCTGCGATTTTGCATGTTCAAACGAAGGCATACTGCATCTTTTTCAGGTTTCATCGCCGGCTGCGCGAAACAAGTTCAAGAAGGCGCGCCGGGCGATTTTTTCGGAACCTAGTCGCGAACACCGGTTCGCGCGCTTGTCCCAAAAGGTGACGGGACACAAACTTCCGAAAAGACTTGGGATAACTAGATGCGACCCAAACTCAAGTTTAAAATCCAGCTCCGGCCTAGGGCCAACGGCCTGCTCAGGGCCAAAAGGCCAACTTTTGAGCTAGACCTTAGCAACGATGACTCTAGATTATCCAAAACTCGCAAGATCATGCTCCGACCGGATTTGCGCGATTCCAAATAACTGACGCATGGAGCTTTACGAACATCCATTTTTCAGGAATTCCGACCAGGAAAGCGTCGATGCGCTCGTCAACAATGCCGACGTTGCGAATTTTGCCGACGGCGAAGTCATCTTCCTCGAAGGGAGCCCCTCAGACAGCCTGTGTCTGGTGCTCACAGGTACGGTCAGTTTCTGCGCTGAAACGCCGGACGGCCAAATGCGGGTCATTTCCACTGCCCAACAAGGCAACTTTTTCGGCGAAATCGGCATTTTCACTGGCGCTCCACGTTCATTGAGTGCCATTGCTCAAGGCGAAGTACAGATCGCCAAAGTGTTCCGCGAAGACCTGCTGAGGTTCATCAAAAGCACTCCCGGGCCGATTGAGCAAATTCTTGGCAGTATCGTCAACCACCTGCACCAAACGACCCGCCATTACCTCGACGACATGCTCCAACAGGAAAAGATGAGCCTCGTCGGCACGATGGTGAACAGCATCATCCACGACTTTAAGAACCCGTTTACGCTGATTGGCCTGGGTGCGCAAATGATGCAGAGTCGTCACAGCGACGACGCCAAGACGGTTAAGATCTGCAACAACATCGAGGCGCAGGTAAACCGCATGGTCGAGATGGCCAATGAGCTTTCCGAATTCTCCCGTGGAGAGCAAAAACTGATTTTTCAGACCGTTTCCCTCCCTGCGCTATTCGAAGAATTTCGCGAGTTAAACGAGCCCTTCTTCAAGCGCGAAGGCCTCGTCATCGAAATGAACATCGCCGAGGTTTCAATCATCGCTGAGCAAAACAAGCTCCTGCGCGTGTTACAGAATCTCGTAGGTAACGCCATCGATGCGCTTTCCGACCGCAAAGATGGCCGGATCGAAATCATCGCCCAAACCGACGGCGACGAAGTCGAACTGCGCATTACGGACAACGGTAAAGGCATCCCGGAACAGATTCGAGGCACCTTTTGGACACCGTTTGTCACCCATGGCAAAAGCCGTGGCACCGGCCTGGGTTCGGCCATCGCCAAGTCTATTGTCGAGGCACACCAGGGCACGATCAGTTTTGAAACCGAAACGGGCAAAGGAACCACGTTCACCGTGCGGTTGCCCGTGCGCCAGCCCCAACTCGAGCCCGTAGCCTAGGCCGCCCGATGTTGCGCCCCACCCTGCTCATTATCTTCACCCTCACCCTGGCTTGGTTGACGGGTTGCGGCGAGCGTCGTGGAGCCGAACAGACGGTCAAGGTCGGTGTGCTGCATTCACAAACCGGCTCGATGAAAGATTCCGAAGCACCGGTGATCAATGCCGTCTTGATGGCAATCGACGAGATCAACGCCAGTGGCTACCTACCGGGCATCCGCATTGAGCCCGTAGTCCGCGACGGCAAATCCAACGAATTGGTTTTCGCCGACGAAGCCGAGGACCTTCTCCGCGACGAAGGCGTCTCGGCAATCTTTGGGGGCTGGACCTCCGCCAGTCGTAAAGCGATGATTCCCGTGCTGGAGCGGCACAACGGCCTGCTGTTTTATCCCGTGCAATATGAAGGCTCCGAGATGTCGCCCAACATCGTATACACTGGTGCCACCCCGAATCAGCAAATCATCCCCACCGTTTACTGGGCCATGGAAGATGAAGGCGCGAAGCGGTTCTTCCTCGTTGGGTCGGATTACATTTTCCCGCGCATGGCCAATGAAATCATCAAGGATCAGGTGAAAGCGCTCGGTGGAGAGATTGTGGGTGAGCGGTATTTCCCCCTCGGGTCGGATGATGTTGGTGACATCGCTCAGGCAATCAAGGAAGCCCAGCCGGACTTCATTCTTAACACCATTAATGGGGACACCAACGGCCCATTTTTCACGGCATTGCGCGAAGCAGGAGTCACTTCAGACGATGTGCCCACGCTATCATTCAGCGTCGACGAAAACCTATTGGCCAGCATCGGTGCCCGGCAAATGGTGGGCGACTACGCCGCGTGGAACTACTTCCAGTCACTCCCCTCCAAGGCCAACCGCGGTTTTGTGCGACGTTTTCAGGAGCGCTCCGGAAAAGACACGTCAACCACTGACGCGATGGAGGCCGCCTACAGCGCCGTTTATCTCTGGGCGGATGCCATTCACAAAGGCGCGGAGACCCGTGACCATTTCAACATCGAAGACGCCCACCCGAGTCGTATTCGCAGCTCAATTGAAAATCGTAGTTTCGACGCACCTGGGGGCATGGTGTTTGTCGACCCGCGCACGCACCACCTTTACAAGACTGCGCGCATCGGACGAATTGTCGACGATGGCCAATTTCAATTGGAATGGGAAAGCGAATCGCCCGTTCGCCCCAAGCCCTACCCGATCTTTCGCCCAATGGAAGCCTGGGAGGACCAATTATCACTCTATCAACAAGGCTGGGATGGCAAGTGGAGTGCCCCACAAGACTAAGCGATGAGCCAGCAAACGCCATTCAGCCCACGCGCACGGTCCTCAAAAAAGGGCACGTCGTTTCCGCGTTCACGCGCACAGGCTGGCGTGGCGAGCACCCAGTCCAGGAAGGCACCCAAGGCCGGCCGCCGCTTGTTCCGCCAGATCATGGTGTATTTTATGACCATGGCACTGGCCCCGCTGTTGGTGGTCAGCGTCATCCAATACATGCTGGCCCGTGAGGCATTGTTGGAAACCGAAGGCAAATACCTCGCAGCGATCTCCGATCTACAACTCAACGAAATCCGGGCCTACCTGGAGGAAGTCGAAAACATCGTGGGCCTCGTAGCCGACAGCCCGGGAGTCGTTTACTCGCTGCACTATTTGCAGGACATGACCGCCGACGACCTCGACGGCCTGGCTACCAATCAAAATTACCTGGAGGTCGGCGAATTCGCCCGCCCCATCATGCATGATCTCCGGCACAAGCTGGGTTTTAAGCAGATTTTCCTCATCAACACCGAAGGCGTCGTCGTGTATAGCGATCCCGAACTCGGCGTCGAATACCGCAATCTGCGCAGTGCCAGCAATGAGAACAATCAGATGGCCCGGTCTTTCGAGAGTGCCATCCGGTTGATGAGCACTCAGGCCGGCGATTATGGTATTTACGAGGGCACCGGCGAGCCCGCGCTGTTTATCACCAGCCCGGTCCTCGAAGACGGTGTGCTTCTGGGCGCAGTCGCGATGGTCCCGGAAAACAAGAAACTGCTTTCGGTTATCGAAGACACAACCGGCATGGGGGACACCGGCGAAGTCGTCTTTGTGGCCCGTCGCGGCGACCAGATCGTGGCCTTGAACAATTTGCGCCATCGCCCAGACGCCGCCTTTAAGCCGCTGATGCCCTATGAGCCCAACGAAGGCGAGCCGCTACATCCATCGCAAAAAGCGGTGCGCGGATTCAGTGGCGGGGCCATGGATACCGATTATCGCGATGAGCCCGTCGTCGCCATTTGGGACTACCTGCCCAACCTGCGCCTCGGCCTTGTGCTCAAGATTGATCGCGACGAGGTCTTTGGCCCGGTCGATCATTTGCTCCAGGCCTCCATTGCCGTGGGCGGCTTCACACTATTAATTGTCGCAGTCGCCGCGCTGTTGATGTCGCGTAGCATCACCAATCCCATCGCAGCCCTGACGGATGCCGCGCACCGATTGGCCGATGGCGATTTGACGGCCGACATCCGCTGCAAAGCCCGCAATGAAATCGGTCAGCTCGCCATTGCAGCACAAACGATGTCGACGAATCTTAAGTCGCTGGTCAGCAAGGTAAAGGTAACCTCCGAAGAAATCGCCGGGGCTTCACAAAGTTTGAATTCCTCCGCCCAGCAACAGGTGACCGCCGCCGAACAGACCGGCACGGCGTCCGTGGAGGTCAACGCCACCGCCAAACAAATTTCCACCACCTCGCGCCAACTGGCCGAGACGATGAAGCAGGTTAACGACGTTGCCCAGAACACCGCGCTCCAGGCAGAGTCCGGGCTCGACGTGTTGCAGACCATTGAGAAATCGATGAAAGAGCTTGGCCAGGCCAACAACGAGGTCGCCGAGCAACTCAACGTCATCGATGCACGCGCGCACGCGATAACCAGCGTCATTTCCACGATGACCAAGGTCGCGGACCAGACCAACCTGCTTTCGCTCAATGCCGCCATCGAAGCGAAAAAAGCCGGTGCTCACGGACGCGGCTTTTCGGTCGTCGCGACCGAGATTCGTCGCCTTGCCGACCAGGCGGCGGCTTCAACGCTTGAGATCGAGCAAAGCGTTCAGGCCATGCTTGGCGCGGTTCAGGGAGGCGTGAAAAACATGAGCACTTTCTCCCGCAAGGTCGATTCCAGCATCGGCGAAATCATCGATATCAGCGCGCGCCTCACGGATGTCATTCAACAGGTGCAAGGCCTGCCACCGCGTTTCGACATGATCCTCGAGGGCATGGAAAGCCAGGCCGAAGGTGCGAGCCAGATTAACGAATCCATGGGCCAATTGAGCGCATCTGCGCAGCAAACCGCCACCGCCGTTCGCGAGACAAACCGCATGATCCTCAACCTCAAGCGCAGTGCCGACGTCCTGCGCTCGGAGATTTCGCGGTTTCAAGTTTAAAGAGTCCTAGGTCCTTGGTCCATCGTCCTTAGTCGCGACGCAAGGACCACAAGTATTGACTAAGGACGACGGACTAAGAACTATTTAATTTTTCCATGACAATGCGCATCACCCAATACGGCGAACCGATCCTTCGCGAAAAAGGCAGCCCCGTCACTGAGTTTAACGACGAGCTCAAGCAGCTCTCGCGGGACATGATCGAAACCATGTATAAAGAGGAAGGCATCGGCCTGGCAGCGCAACAAATCGGTGAGGCAAAGCAGATTTTCGTCATGGACCTCCAGCTCGGCGACCGGCCCGTGGAGTTCTCATACTCGATTGATGGCAAAACGCCGCCGCTGGACCTCGTTATGCCGCTGACCATCGTAAACCCAGAGGTCAAGACGCGTGAACCACAAGCCCCCTACGAGGAAGGCTGCCTGTCATTCCCGGGAATCCGGGGTGAAGTCGTGCGCGATACCCAGGTTGAAATGCGCTATCAAGACCTCGACGGTGCCCACCACGAGATCGTTTGCGACGGCATTTTTGCCCGCGTGATCCTGCACGAATTCGACCACTTGCAGGGCGTGTTGTTCATCGACCACATGACCCCGAAAACGCTCCGCCCGCTGCAAACGAAGATCAAAAAGCTCAAACGCGCGACGCGGGACTACCTCAAGACCCAGGGATAACACACTTCCCTGGGTGATTCCATAACTGGAAATAAAGGCACAGGTAGATTCCTCTAAATTGGCAGAGAAAAATGCCGATATAGCTGATAGAATACATTTTAGCGCCAACGCAATGCGTATGGTGCTGGGACCTAACTCCCCAATGCGCCGCCGCCCGTGCGGTGGCCATCAGCCCTCGTTCGCCCACCACGAACGAGGGCACCTTTTGTACGAAAATGGCTGCGGTTGGTAAACCAGCCGCACCACCAGCAAGCTATTCTAGCTCAAGTAGGAGCAGCAGTAGTCGGCACCGCCCGCTTTAACCTGTAGTGCAAACTTCGAGTTACCGGGTACGTTGAAGGAATCACCGGCGCGATAAGTTTTCCATTCGGACTCACCGTCGAGGCGAACATCCATTTCGCCGCCCAGCATTTCCATGAGCTCCGGCGCTTCGGTGCCAAACTCGTAATCACCCGCTTGCATGAAACCGAGTGTCTTCTTCGTGCCATCCGCAAAGAGCACGGTGCGGCTGGTCACGCGTCCATCGAAATAGACGTTGGCTTTGGTAATGATCGTTACGTTCTCAAACTTATCTGACATGGCGCACACGATGGCGTTCGCCGATTGCCCCGCAATGAAAATTTTCACCGCATCAGTCAAACTTCAACCAGAGCACAGCGTAGGGCTCGATAACATTTTCCCCGCTGGAAAATACCTGTCCCGAAATGGCATCGGTCGCCGTGTTCTCAAAATCGAATGATTGGCTTTCGCCGCTGACATTGTGCAGGCAAAGCAGGCGCTCGCCCGTCAGCGCATCCTCGCGCTTGACGGCAAAGAGCGCTGAGCCACCGTCGATTATTTCTTGGGTGGCATCCGGGTGCAGCGCTGCCAAACCCTGCCGGCAACGCAGCAATTTCCGGTATTCAGTAAAGACCATGGCGCGTAAACTGGAGTCATCGCCAAGCGCTTCCATCAGCGTACGTTCGTCGAGTTGTTCACGGTTGATGCTGCGAGCGCGTCCGGTTTCTGCCACGCCATCATAGTGGTTGCGCGAGCCGAGCAGGCTGTGGATGTAAATCCCGGGAATACCCATCAGCGCCATGGGTATAGCCTGTGAAACCATGAAGCGCTGCACTTGCTCCGCAATGGGCACCGTGCCCTTCGGATCGTTAATCGCATCGAAATACGCAAGGTTCAGTTCGTAGGGCGAAACCGTGCCATCGCCGTTGCGCTTACCGGTCATACCGCCACCGCGGTCGTAGGCCATCTGGACCATTTCTGCGCGTTCAGCTTCGGAAAGGATGCCCTCAGTCGGGCGCATTCCAATGCCGTCATGCGTTGCGGTAATATTCAAATACGTGGCTTTCGGACCAATGTATTCCAAGCCCTTGGCCCAACGGGTCAACGTGGAGGCATCGCCCTTGAACAGGCTCCACACGATAAGCGGCGCGAGCGAAAAGTTATAAATCATCTGCGCCTCGTCCCCCTTCTTGCCAAAGTAGCGGACGTTTTCCAGGTGCGGCACATTCGTCTCGGTCAGCAACTGCACATGCGGAGCCGCGATGTCATACACGTCGCGCATGAGTTTGATCAGTTCGTGAGTCTGTGGCAGGTGCGCGCAACTCGTCCCCAGTTCCTTCCATAGGTAGGGAATCGCATCAAGACGAATCATGCTTGCGCCGCGCATGGCATAAAACAACAGCACGTCGAGGATTTCCAGGAGGACCTTCGGATTACCGTAATTCAGGTCCAATTGGTCCCGCGAGAAAGTCGTCCAAAGCCACTCCGGTCCTCGGCAGGTTTCGTAATCATGCAGGAGCGGCAAATTGCGGGTGCGCAGGACAGAAGACGTATCCGCCTCGGGGTCCAGCGACAAAAAGAAATCGGCAAAGTCGGGGTCGCCCGCGCTATAGCCCTTCATGTAGTCACTCGCAGCAGAAACGTGGTTGATAACGCCATCGTAAACCAGTCGGTAGTCGTCCGCCATGGCCTCCAAGTGCGTCCAGTCCCCCAAGTCTTCGCGCACAACCCGGAAGTCGACCACGGAGAACCCGTCATCACTCGTGAATGGATAGAACGGAAGCAAGTGGACGTAGCTCAGGAGCTCACCGGCCGTCTCCTTGAGAAAACGATGCAACGTCGCCAACGGTGGCCCCTCCCCCGTGATTGAATCGCCATAAGTGATGAGCAATGCATCTTTTTGCGACCAACCACTGGCCCGCTCAGGAATTAGCCCGGCATAACGCTCAATCAGTGAAACCAGCTTATCCAGAATTTCACTGGCAGCGGAAGTTCCATACACGAACTCAAGTCGCTGCTGTACTTTGGATAAGTCGGTTGCCACAGTTTTCATAGGCTGAGTCTCGCAAAATTCACCCTATGGAAACAAGCAACTCGCCACGCATACATTTACTAGACAGGCACCTCCAGAAAGGCCTCTAGCGCAGCAGTCTCCATTGTGTATGGCTTACCCTGGAACCGCATCCATGCGATGCTTCTGGTTTTGCATGAACAATACCCTTCTCCCCCTTCGCTCCATTTTCATTACCATGAGTCTTGCGCTCGCGGCCTGCGCCCAAGCCGCCAACGACTCCCCCATGAAAACCCAAGCCGCTGACCAGGCCGATATCTCCGTTGCCCGTTTTCACGAACGCGCCGAAGCACGCGAACCATTGCGCGTTGCATTTCTCGGAGGCTCCGTCACCTGGGGTGCCAACGCGAGCGATCCGCTGGTAACCAGCTACCGCGGGCTGATGATGCAGTGGCTGCGCGACCAGTATCCCAACACGCCAATCCAGTTTTTCGACGCCGCCATCGGTGGAACCAACTCGCAGCTCGCCCTGTTCCGACTCGAACGCGACGTCCTCGCCTACAATCCCGACCTCGTCTTCCTCGACTTTACGGTCAACGACGGCGCGGGCGAAGACGACATCGAGAAGTATACTTCCTACGAAACGTTGATCCGCCATTTGCTGGAAAATGACATCGCTGTCATGCCGGTACTGCTAATGTTCAAATGGCACGTCAAGGAAGTCGGCGCGGAGTTTCCTGCCCGCCATCAAGGCCATTTGAAAATCGGTGAAGCTTACAATCTGCCCGTTGCCAACACCATCCCGCACGTCAGCCAGGCTGTTGCCGATGGCCGCGCAACCGTGGAGGTGCTGTGGCCATTTGACGGGGCCCACCCGGATGACCCCGGCTATGAACTGCTCTTTGAAGCCGTGCGCGACCGCTATGCCGAAGCCGCCCAAACGCCGATGCCTGCCCGGATTCTCGACGAGCCGCTCTATGGCGAATACGACAACCGCACGCGCCTGACCCTACGCGATACCGAACTTCCGAAAGGCTGGGAAGTTATGAAAACCTACCGCACCTCACTCTGGTTTGATGGGCTCGCCAGCCGTTGGATGGGTGATGTCGCCGTCGCTTCCAAGGAAAAGCAATCCGGACCGCTCGAGGTCGAGTTCGAGGGCTCGCTGGTCGGCTTTTTCGGAGAACGCAATGGACTCGCCCCCGACGTAAATATCTACATCGACGGTGAGCTCATCCCTCCGCCTAAGGCGAAAGACGGGCAGACAGCCTGGCACATCGCGAGCGACCGGTTTGCTCCCCCCAAGAAAGGCAGTGGCAATTTATTCATCTGGAATCTAATCGCTGACGACCTGCCCGAAGGCCCGCACACCCTGAAAATCGAGCCACTCTGGGATGATGCCAACGAGGACTCGGAACTGCGGATCGAGAGTATTTGCTTTGCCGGCAAAGACGAATAGCCACCATTGAGAAACATGGCCGCGAATGGGGCTTGTGCTTTATTCCGCGACACTTAACGGGGTTCCCCGTAACAAGCTGAAGTCCGCCGCCTACATGGATGCACATGCACTCAGGGGGTGTATTCGTGGGTAACACATTGAGTATGCGTAGCTTGCCAGCACATACAGCGGTGTCGTAAACGAAATCCCAAGTGCAAGCATGACCACGTTGCGTCGTCCTGGTCGGGAGGCCCGAGGATGGTCTACAACGCCATTAGCGCGTGGCCTTT
>JBNNDZ010000329.1:0-14178 GCA_050285865.1 Puniceicoccales bacterium | reverse complement strand
ATAGGAAGCAGAATAGAAGAGGGCGGTAATCAAGCAGAGCAGGATGCCCCAACGTGGTGGCAAGTGCAGCGCCGGTACTAGCACAAACAAGGCGGGCAGGCTGAAGTATACGGCGTAGATGGAAGCGGCATCATTGACCATCCGCAGCAGCACGACCAGTAGCAGATTTGAGACGAGGAAGACCGGCCAGCGAAAATCAAGCTCCATCGTCGGCCTCCCGATTGCCGTTAGCCGCCACCTCACGCCGGAAAGGGATCACCACGGCGACTTCGCGCAGGGAGGCGAGCTGCGGGCTCAGTCGCACGGAACCGCGTTGGAAATAACCATCGGAGCCGGGCTCCAGATCAGTGATCTCGCCAATGGTCAACCCGGCCGGAAAGATGCCACCGAGCTCGGAAGAAACCAATTTGCGTGGTTCGGTGGGGTTCACGGTGATGGTCGGGGGGACGTTGAGTGCCTCGCCCCGGGGCGGGCTGAAGGGGGCATTGGGCACGCCGATGTAGGTCACCGGAGCGGCTTCACCCACAACGTTGGCTGCCATGCGGAAACCCGGGCTGCTGACGAGCTCCACGGTTGCGGTATAGGCGTGGACCTCCCGGACGCGCCCGACGACGCCGCCATTGTAAATCACTGCCGCGCCGACGGGGATGTCGTAGTTTTCTCCTTTGCGAATGATTAGCTGCTGCCACCAGGCGGAGAGGTCGCGCTGCGCCACGCGAGCGACTTCATAGCGGAATTCTGGGCGGGAGGGCAGGTTGAGCAGGCTTTCCAGGCGGGCGACTTCCTGGTCTTTCACCCGGGCTTCCTGCGCGGCGACTTCGTAGGTTGCGTTGAGGCGAGAAAGGTCCCGTCCAGCCTCGATCAGCTCACGGTTACTTTGAGTGCGCAGGGTCCAAAAGGTCTGCAAATCTTTACCGTAGCCCTGCGCCGCAATCATGGGGGCTTGAAACTCGTAAAACGCGGACTTACTGAAGCGTTTTACGATAACCGGCGTCAACCACCACGCCGCCAGGAATACGAAAAGCACGAGCAGCGGCTTCAACTGGCGGAGGAATTTCATGGGGTAAGGAAAACGATTAAAGTAAAAAGGAAAAAGGTTAAAGATTACACAATCTCAGACGCCATCTATGCATCGATCCTTTCGATAGCATTCGCGACTTCCGTAACCACTTTTTCCTTTAATCGTTTTTCTTTTTCCTTTTACGCCGAATCACGCAACCACCAGCTAAGATCCTGCAATACGATGCCCGTACCGTTGGCGACGGCGGAGAGGGGGTCTTCGGCCAAGATAACTGGCAGGCCGGTGGCTTCGCTGATGAGTTTGTCCAAATTGCGAATCATGGAACCGCCGCCGGCGAGCACGATACCGCGGTCCACGAGGTCGGCTGAGAGTTCCGGAGGGCAGCGCTCGAGTGCGGAGCGGACCACTTCGATGATGGAATTAAAGACATCGGCCAGGGCTTCTCGCACTTCCTGCGAGGTGATGTGGAGCGTCTTGGGCAGGCCCGCAACGGAGTCCCGACCCTTAACTTCCATGGTCAATTCTTCTTCGAGCGGATAGGCGGAGCCGACGCGGATTTTAATTTCTTCCGCGGTGCGCTCACCAATCATCAGATTGTAGGCACGCTTCATGTAGGCGATGATGGCGTTGTCCATCTCGTCTCCGCCAACGCGTAGCGAGCGGGTGAAGACCACACCGGCCAGTGAGATAATTGCGACTTCCGTCGTGCCACCGCCGATGTCGACGATCATATTGGCGGCGGGTTCTTCGATCGGTAGGCCAACGCCAATCGCGGCCGCCATCGGCTCTTCGAGCAAAAGGACTTCGCGGGCACCGGCGTGGATAGCCGATTCCTTCACCGCGCGGCGCTCCACTTCGGTGATGCCGCTGGGAACTGCCACCACGACGCGGGGCGGAACAAATTTTGTGTTGTGCGCGACCTTCTGGATGAAGTGCCGCAGCATCGCCTCGGTGATTTCGAAGTCGGCGATCACGCCGTCTTTCATCGGGCGCAGGGCGGTGATGTTGCCCGGTGTGCGGCCCAGCATGCGCTTCGCTTCGATACCGACCGCGCGGACCTTTTTCGTGTTATTGTAGACCGCAACGACTGACGGTTCACGCAACACAATGCCTTTGTCGCGGACGAAGACGAGGGAGTTAGCCGTTCCAAGGTCAATCCCGATATCGTTTGAGAAAAAGTTCAGCACGACCGATCAAGGCACAAGGCGTGCCAACTTGTCAAAGCGAAATACGGCCCAGCCAGTGAAGATTTACCCTCAGGGACTTTGCAATGCAGAGGCGAGGTCGGCGGGGGCTGCGACTCTTTTGGGATTTGGAGGAGTGCTTTTGGGGATACGTTTACCCCTCCGTCTCCGCAAGCGGAGACACCTCCCCTTGAAAAGGGGAGGAGCTTTGTGCTGTTGTTTGGTGTGTTGATTTCTGGTGGGGGGCTTTGTGTTGTTGGTGTGAGTGTGGTTTTCCGGTGGGAGGAGGTTTGTGTTGTTGGAGATGCTGTGCTTGGTGAGTTGTTTTTGTATGTTGTTCGAATCGGCAATGTGCGGGCAAATAACGCTAAGGTAACGCAATTCTTGAGCGATTCTCATTGATCCGGAAAATGGGAGCCGCCAACCTAGGGGTCTGTGGATGAGGGTGCTATTATGCGGGATTTGGCCTTGGTGGTTTCGGCGGCGGCCGTGGTCACCATCGTCTTTCATTGGTTGAGGTTGCCGGTAATTCTCGGCTTCCTGCTGGCGGGATTGTTGATCGGCCCGGCGGTCCCGGATTTGCCCAACCTGAAGGATGCTGCCTCGATCAACCAGCTAAGCCAGCTTGGCGTTATTTTCCTGATGTTTACCATTGGCCTCGGGTTTGATGTTGCCCGGGTGCAGCGGGTGTTTTGGCCTGCGTTGATCGCGGTGGCCTTGCAAACGGCGTTGGTCTTTTTCATCGGGATGCTCTGCGGGAAGCTTGTTGGCTACGATCCGATTGAAAGCGTGTTTCTGGGGGCGGTGCTGACGAACTCTGCCTCGATGGTGTGTATTCGGATCCTGCGGGATAAGGGCGGGCTGAACAGCGTGCAGGCTCAGCTTGCGGTAGGCATCCTGGTTTTTGAGGACATTGTTGCAGTCACGCTTTTGGTGATCCTGAGCGGGGTTGCGTTCACCGGGCACATTGAAATGGCGAAGGTGCCCCACACGATTTTCATCATCGGGCTGTTTGTCGTGGGCGTTTACTTTTTCGGGCGCATGTTCGCCTCGAAGTTAACGACATTCCTGAAGCAGGCAGGCAGCGCGGAACTGCTGACGCTGGTGTCCGTCGCACTCGTATTAAGTGTGGGCTGGCTGGCGGACTTCTTTCACCTGTCGGTGGCACTGGGCGCGTTCCTGGCGGGAGCGATCCTGGCGCAGAGTGCGATGGCGAAGGAAATCGAGCGTGTTACCGAGCCATTTCGTGACCTGTTTTGCGCGGTGTTTTTCGTGACGATCGGCATGTTGATCAATCCGGTGTGGATCTGGCAAAACCTGCCCGCCGTGCTTGGTATCGCGGTGCTGGTTATTTTGTGTAAATTGGCGAGTTGTTGGTTGGGGCTGTTCCTGGGGGGGGCGAGTCCGGAAATGGGTTTTCGGGCGCCCTTGCCGAAGGCCAGCGTGGGTGAGTTTGGCTTCATCCTCGCCGCGATGGGTTACAGCATGAACATCACCGGTGAGGGGCTGACGAGTATGACCGTCGGTTTGGCGATCATTACCTACCTCGCAATGCCATTCCTCAACGCCAAGCCCGACCGCATTTACAGCGCCCTGAATGACCGCTGTCCCGACGTGCTGCGCCGGGCCACACGCATATATGCTAGCATGCTCGATGCGGTGGGGCGCTACATCGGGCGCAGTCAGTTTGCCCGGCTCGCCCGGCGACCTCTTTCACAGGTGGTCTTCTATTTCTTTGTCCTCAATGTGATTGTCGCGCTGGCCTACATCAGTTCCAACTTGCTGGAGAATTGGGAAGACATTCGAGGCTATGAGGACCTTAGCCAACTGGGCGTTTGGATCGTTGCCGCGGCGTTGTGCCTGCCGTTTTTGACCGCGATTCTACGCAATCTCGACGCGCTTATCATCCTGATAACGGACGCGGTGATCGGTGAAGCACTGGAGCGGCAATTCCTCACCGGCGGCATGAAAAACCTGTTTCACACGCTGCTCCTTTGCGTGGTTCTGATTCTCTTTGGCGGGCTTTATCTATCGGCGGCTTCCACCTTCTTCCCAACGGGGCTCACGCTGGTGATCTTCCTCGTGCTCTGTGGCGTGGCTTTGACGTTGTTCTGGCGCTCGATCAACAAGGTTAACAGTCGCATTGAGTATTTGTTTTACCAGAGCTTTCAGGAGCACTCGCGGGAAAGTGATGAAAAGGCACGAGACATTGCCCTGAAGGAAATCGCTGACCGTAAAGCCTGGAAAGCCAACATAGTCGAGCATGAGTTGGAGCCGGACTCCATTGCGTGTGGCCGGGAGTTGTCTGAGTTGAAGATTCGTCCGGAGACCGGGGCACAAGTCATTGCGATTTCGCGTGGTGGAATGACGCGCTTTGATCCGGGTCCGAACCAACCGCTGTTTCCCGGCGACCACCTCATTATCTACGGAACGGATAAACAAACCGCCGCCGCCATCCGCATGCTGAATGCCCGGCGGCGTGCGAGCGAGTGCGCAGACGGCAACGTGGGCGGGTTCCGTATCGAGAAGGTTTACATCGACGGCCAGTCTGACCTGGTCGGCCGGACTTTGGCCAGTTCGGGTATCCGTAAAGATCACCATATTACCGTGCTCGGCATTCAGCGTGGAAAGAAGCGCATTGTGTCTCCACCGGCCGATGAGCTCATTCAGGCGGGTGACTTATTGCTGGTTGCCGGACGTATCAGTGCGGTTGATGCCTTTATCGAAATTCACCATGTCGAAGGTGCTCCGGTAGCGACGACGAGTGACGATGAAAGTGCGCCGGATGAAGAATTGGGTGAGCCTGAAAAGCCAGTAGAGTGAGCTTTACGATGAATTCTCGGCACGCCCTGACTTGCAATTTTAGGAAAAATAGGGCAGGGTGGAACCCTTGCGCGACGGAACTTTCCTTATGGCGCTTAACCAGTTAAGTGATAAATATAAACTATCCCATGAGTGAGACATCGAATCCGATCCCCGCGCCGCGCATTCGCGAAAGCCTGCAAGGACTCCAAAAAAACATTTCGCAGGTCATCCGAGGGAAGGACGAGGTCATTGAGGACGTGATTGCATGCCTCATCGCAGGTGGTCACGTGCTGTTGGAAGATTTGCCCGGCCTGGGCAAAACCACGCTCGCCTACTGCCTGGCGCGCTCCATTGATTGCGAGTTTTCCCGAGTCCAGTTCACGAGCGACTTACTGCCCAGTGACGTGCTTGGCGTATCGATTTACGATGAGCAAATGAAGCAGTTTGTCTTCAAGCACGGGCCGATCTTTGCGAACATCGTGCTGGCTGACGAAATCAACCGTGCCACCCCGAAAACGCAGTCTGCACTGCTGGAGGTGATGGACCGCGGTAAGGTATCGGTTGACGGGCAAACGTTCAATGTTGGGGATCCGTTCATCGTTTTTGCCACGCAAAACCCCGTCGACTACGAGGGCACGTTCCCACTGCCGGAAAGTCAGATGGACCGCTTTATCATGCGCTTGCAGATGGGCTACCCGGATTACGAGCACGAGTTGGAAATCCTTTCGGCCGACCAGAACCGCCGTTCCTACGATTCGATCACGATTGAGCCGGTGGTCACCGCGGCTGAAATCCTCGAAATCCAGCAAGCTGTCCCGCAGGTTTTCGTCGAAGACAGTCTTTATCATTACATGTTGAAGTTCGTTGCCGCCACACGCACGGAAAGTGAATTTGAGGCGGGTGTCAGCACGCGTGGTGCCCTGGCGCTGAAGCTGGCCGCACAGGCCAAGGCGCTTTACGCAGGCCGCGCTTTCGTGGTCCCGGAAGACGTCGCTGCTGCGGTGCGTCCGGTCTTCACGCACCGCCTCGCGCTGCGTCGCCAAACTGCCGACCCGCTCGAAGAGCGCCGCGCAGTCGAAGGGATTCTGACCAAGCTCATCGATTCCATTCCGTTGCCGGTGTAATTACTTTCATGGCCAAGACAACCGCGGAACCAGACGCCGCTGAGCGCCCGCCCGAGTTTAACGTTTCGGATTGGGCGGATGCTGGCACGACGACCAAGCCCAAATCCGGCAATGGGCTTTGGCGCTTTTTGTGGTTGTTTATTCTGCCGCCGGAAGGTCACCGGATCATGGTCACACCGGCGGGCTTTGTGTTAATCATGGTATCGGTTGGATTGCTGGCGGCGGCGTATGCCTCGTCGAGTAATAACATCCTGTTCATGGCCTTGTCGCTGGTGCTCTCGACGCTGATCCTCAATGGGATACTCAGCTGGATGAATTTTCGCGGGGGACGCTGGCGCGTGCTGCTGCCTGCGCATTTGCGGGCCGAGGAACCGGCCCCGATCACCGTGGAGTTGTGGAATACCAAAAAGCTCCTGCCAACGTGCTGTCTGTGGGTGAAGTTGCGCACGGACAAGCAGCCCAAGCCGGAGCGACTGTATATGGAGGAGCGGCTTGACCCGGGCCGTAAGTGCAAGTTGGAGTGGCTGTTTACTCCCCGGGAACGCGGAGTGGATAGCCTGAATGTCTCCGGGCTGGAGTCGCAGTTCCCATTTGGGTTTATCCGCAAGACGATGGGGGCAGGCTTTTCCAAGAAAATCGTGGTTACGCCCAAGCGCATTGATTACGAGTTTAACTGCCCGGTTGGGGCGCGTGGGGCGCAGCTCGGTGCGTTTACGCGGCGTCCCGGCATGGGGGGCGAGTTGATGAATATTCGCCGTTACCAACGGGGCGATTCTCAGCGGGTTGTCCACTGGAAGGCCACTGCCCGTTTGCGTCGATTGATGGTGCGGCAAATGGAGGAGGAAAACCGCGACGGTTTTGTCGTTTTTGTGGAGACGCCTTCCTCGAACTGGCAGGATAAGGCACAGTTTGAAAAGCTGTGCAGCTTTGCCGGCAGTCTCGCCGAGGATCTTTTTCGTGATGGGCGATTGGTCGGCATGGCGATCAATGACCAACCCATGATTCCAGCCAAGCGCCTCCACGATTTGCAGGTCTTCCTCGAAGCATTGGCAGAGGTCGAACCGACCGCTGGCTACCGTCCGGCGGGAGACATCTACGGCGGGAATCTAATTTAATTTAAACCAGGAACCAAGCAGCATGTCTACGCTTACCTCAGTGGCAACCTCGCGGGTTCGGCTTAGCCAGGACGAATTGCACCAGCTCAAGTGGCTGCTCGGGCAGCTGCTGGCGCTGATTGCGATGTGGTCGCTCTGGAGTCTCCAGTCGATTCCGCATGTGCTGCTGTTTTTGTTCATCGTCACCTCGCTGACGTTTACGATTTATCCCGCGTTGATTGGTCGCATCCCGCCTTGGGTGAACACCGCGGCGACCCCGGAATTGATCCTCATCATTGCGGTGGACTTTGTCCTCCACGGCTCGAACTTCCTGGACCCGATGGTTCGCATGGTCGGTTTGCTCACGCTTTACCGGGCCACGCAATTTCGTAAGCGGCGGGAGGACCTGCAACTCTTGCTGCTGGCCTTGTTCACGCTCATTATTGTCGGCGTATTGCTGGTTTCGCTGTCGTTTGCCGTGCAAATGTTGATCTTTACACCGATTGCGATGGGGCAGCTGTTTCTGGTCAATTTGCTGGAGCCAAGCTTTGACCGCACGCTGGAAGGTAAGGACTGGGGCACCTTCGGCTGGCGGCGATTTTCAAACCGGTTAAGACACGGGCTGGATTTCCGCCTCATTGCAGTGGCTGGTGTATTGTTTGCCGTTGTCGTGGCGATCTCGACGGTGATCTTCATTTCCCTGCCGCGCATCAAGATGGACCAGACGCTGCCGTTCCTGAATATGCAGAGCACCAGCACCATCGGCTTCAGTGATACCATCAGCTACGGGGATGTGGCAGAGCTGAATGAAGGCACGGACCGTATTGCCATGTCGGTGGAGGTAAATGATCCCGATCGCATGCCTTCGCGGCCGTATTGGAGAATGGTGACCCTCGACCACTACGACCCGAACGAGAGCACATTTCGCCACTCCACGGCGGCCCGGAGCTATGCGAACACCCGGATTGAAGAGGGCTACATGTTTGAAGCGATGGACAACCCGCAGCGTTACATGACCGGGGCCACCATCGACGAGGTGAAGGTCTATCTGGAAGGTAACATCAGCAGCTATCTGCCCTTATTGGGGCCGTTCCGCACCATTCAATTTCCCCAGCGGGTCAAACTCTTCCCGAACGAGGAATTCAACGTGTACGAACTGGATTCCGCCAGCACGAGCACCATCGGCTACTCGATGAGCGACGTCGCGCTGGGCGAGTCCATGCTCGCCAGCCGCAAGGAGCAGCATGAGCTCAATGCGATATTTGGGAAACCGATTTATGCCGAGCCAGGATGGGGCACCCTGGGGGAAAACCAATACCCGGCAACGACATTACTCGTCGCAGCGAGCGAAGATGATCGCCAGTTTTTGAGTGAAGCGGTGGAGGAAATTACGGGTGGCGAAAGGTTGTCCGCCGAAGAGTTCAGCCGCCGCGCCTCGGAATGGCTAGGCCAGCGCTACCGTTATGATTTGAATACCGGCTTGCCACTGACCGAAGGCGGCGGGCAGCTGTTTCATTGGATGCGTAACGCGGACCGTGGTTGGTGTGAGCATTTTGCAGGCTCGTTTATTATGCTGGCGCGTCAGGCGGGGTTCCCGGCGCGGGCAGTCGCAGGCTTTGCCGGGGCATCGTGGAATGATTACGAGGACTTCTTTGTCGTGCGCAGCCGTATGGCGCATGCCTGGGTGGAAATTTACGACGGGCAGGGCCGCTGGCGTCGCGTTGACCCCACGCCGTCCAGTCCCTTGCTCGCTGCGGGACAGGACGCCGGGCTTCCGCAAACCATCCAGACCGAATCCGGTTGGGGCGCTTGGCTCGATTCCGTGCGCATGGTTTGGTATCGCCGCGTCATCAACTTTGATCAGGCCGACCAGAAGGAAATCGCCAACAATATCCGGGACATGTCGGTTGGTGCTTTTGAGCAACTGCGTCGCCGTATCCGCATGGAGTGGGAGAATTTGAAAGAATGGTTCTTTGGCGGGTGGAGCCTCGTCAAGGTGCGTGATGTCGGGCTTGTTATCCTTTTCATTGGGGGCGTATTGGTCAGTCTGCGGTTGCTTTACCAAGCTGCGCTGCGCTGGCGTTCAGCACGTTCTCGGGGGCACGGTCGTACCGGCGGTGACCCAATTCGTCAAAAAGCGGGCCGCGTGCTTACGCGCTTTCGTCCAGCGTACCGCGAAGCTGAGCTTGCCTTGCCAGAGCCTGAAATCGAATCCTGGCGTCGCGTTTATGAGGAGTTAATCGCGCTGCGTTTTGGTGCCAGCCCGGACACCAATCATTGGAAGGCGACGCTCAAGTCTGCCCGGCGTTTGATTCGCTCTACCTCCAAGCTTGGTAGCGTGGTGCGATAAGTGCAGACAGGATAGGTGCTTGCACCTGCTCCCTGGACGAGACTTACCTCGAGTGTGCGTTATCGGAAAAGAAGGAAAATGGGCCGGTAAGCCCTATGCGCCGGTCCACTATTTGGCTGGGCTGTAGTGTGGGTTGCATAAAAATATTCGTAGTCCAGAATTGCATTTGCAGTTGACGGAATATGCACGTCGTGGAATGTTCCATGGCATGAATGTAATCCGAGTTTATAAATGCTCTAGCCAACCATGCGGAGATCACTTGCCGCATCGAGGGGGCCGATGAGCCTGGACTCACACGTTGAAGACTTAGGCCAGACTAAGCACTGCTAACTATTTCCTAACCTACAGCTATAATGAAACTATCATTCCCAAAACTATTCATCGCTGCTGCGGCAGTGATTTGCGCAAACGCAGCAATGGCAGCACAAGCCGATGTGCTTGAAACACTCCAACCCAAAGTGATTGAGGTGACTTCCGAGTTTGATCAAATCCCGGCTGAGCGGCAGCGTGAGCTCAAGAAGATTGCGCTTTTTGTACGTTCTAAAGTTAAGGCGGGCGAGGAGCCCCAGCTTACCTTCATCTGCACGCACAATAGTCGTCGCAGTCATTTGAGTCAGGTATGGGCGCAGACAGCGGCCGCTTATTATGGTGTTCCAGGTGTAAAGACTTACTCTGGCGGGACTGAGGCGACTGCATGTAACGAGCGTACCGTTCGCGCAATGCGTCGTGCTGGGTTTTCCATTGCAAACTCCACGCCAGGCGAGAAAAACCCGCACTACCTTATTCAATACAGCGAAGATGCCGCACCCGTGGAGGCATTTTCCAAGAAGTATTTCGAAGACGGTAATCCGGATGAGGACTTTATCGCGGTGATGACCTGCGATCATGCCGATCAGAACTGCCCAATTGTTGAAGGCAGCTTGATGCGCGTGGCAATTCCTTACGTGGACCCGAAGGTGTCCGACGGTACTGATGTGGAAAACGCAACATACGACGAACGATGCCACCAGATCGCGCGTGAGATGTTTTATCTCATGTCACAAGTGAACGCGTAACAGCCATTCAATAATTCTAAATGTTGCCACCGGGTTGAATGCCCGGTGGTGACCTTTTACCATGAAAAAAGCGCTTACAGTAGTCGCACTCGCTTTGGCCTTCACTACAACCGCCACTGCTAATCCGTTGTCAGCGATGAACGCCTGGGTGGAAGGGCAATTATCCGCTAGCAGTGGTTCGGTATTAGCTTATGCGTTCCTTGCCCTGGGGGGATTGTTCGCAAGTTTGTTACCTTGTGTTTATCCTTTGTACCCAATTACGGCTAGCATCGTCAAAGGTCGCGCGCAAGAAGGGGGCAAGCGTTGGCCTCACCCGGTAACGTATTACCTTGGACTTGCCTCGATGTATTTCTGCTTCGGTTTGATCGCTGGGGTAACGGGTGGTGCGTTTAACGAGGTGCTTCGTTACCCAATGGTTAATGTAGGCCTTTCGCTTTTGTTTCTAGTTTTGGCATTAGCAACGGCAGGCTATCTGCACCTCAATTTCTTCGGCGCTAGTCAGGTAGGAGAAAAAACGCCTGGCTTGGTGGGAACGTTTATAATGGGTATGGGGGCTGGTTTGTTATCTTCATCTTGCGTCGGTCCCTTTGTCATCAGCATTCTAATTGGTATAGCCAGTGCATCCGATGGATTCGCTTTGATGGCTAGCTTGGGCGCAGCCTTGAAAATGTTAGCCTTTGGTTTGGGCTTGGGCGTGCCTTTTCTGATCGTGGGATTGTTCGGCGCAAAGTTACCACGTGGTGGCTCTTGGATGCGTTATGTTCAAATCGGACTCGGTATGCTGATTGGTTGGTTCTCGTATGTGTATCTGGAGAAGGGGCTATCGGGCCTTGGCTTCGAGAGCGGCGCAATTCAATTAATCTTCTTCGGTGCTATTTTACTGCTCTTTGCTGTATATCGATTGCAGTCGAAGAAATCTGATGAGTTTCATCGCATGGCCACTGCGGTCTATACGCTGATGGCAGTCGTGGCGTTTTTAGCTTTAGGTCGCGGCATTTTACCAAGTGCCGGATATGTTCAGGGCGTTCCAGCCTCAGTTGCTGGTGTTTCGGCAGGACCGGCAGTACAGCAAAAAGGCAAGCTGACTTGGTTTTTGGATAAGGAGGATGCAATTGCGGCAGCTGAGGAGTCTGGTAAGCCAATCTTTGTCGATTTCTTTGGAAGTTGGTGCGCCAACTGCAAAGAGTTCGAGAAATTAACCCAATCGGATGCGACACTTAACGAAGCATTGAGCAACGTTGTTCTGCTCAAGGTTCAGGATACAGATCCTGAATTTAAGGAATGGCAAAGTGATAGCCGTTTTCCGGAGCTGAAAGTTGGGCTGCCGTTCTTTGTCATCATGGATGCTTCGGGTAATATGATTTACAAGACGAGTGACTACACCCGAACCGACGAAATGTTACTCTTTTTAGAAGGCTGATTTTTAATGGAAAATGTTACGATTATTGGTTCCGGCTGTGCCGGTTGGACGGCTGCGGTCTATGCTGCACGTGCGAATTTAAACCCGCTACTCATAACAGGGCAGCAGCCTGGTGGCTTGTTGACGACAACCACCATTGTTGAAAACTTCCCTGGTTTCTCCAAAGGGGTCGATGGCTTTGAGTTGATGCAGGAAATGCAAAAGCAGGCTGAAGGATTCGGGACCCGGGTGAAGTTCGGTGCTACGGTGCAATCCGTTTCGCTTGAGATCAGCCCATTTACCATCGACCTCGGGAATGAGCAGTTTCAAACCAAGTCGCTGATTATTGCAACGGGTGCCGGGCACCGACACCTTGGTGTGCCCGGTGAGCATGAGCTGGAAAACCGAGGAGTCACTTATTGTGCAACCTGTGACGGAGCACTACCAATTTTTCGTAACAAGCCATTGGTGGTCGTTGGTGGTGGGGACACTGCGTGTGAAGAAGCCATGTATCTCAGCCGGTTTGGCTCAAAGGTATATCTCGTGCATCGCCGGGACGAATTACGTGCATCCAAAGTTATGGCTGACCGTACTTTGGCGAATGAGAAGATTGAGCCAATTTGGAATAGCGTGGTCGATGAGGTTCTTGGTGTCGATGTGGGGGAAGTGACTGGAGTCCAACTCCGCAATACTCAGACTGGTGAAAGCAGCGTCCTTGATTGTGCCGGTGTTTTTGTAGCGATTGGGCACATCCCCAATACGCAACTTTTCAAAAATGTTTTGGATAGTAATGAAGCGGGCTACTTGAAGCTTGAACCAGATAGTGGTCGCACGAACATCGAAGGTGTTTTTGCCGCGGGTGACTGTGCTGATTCGGTTTACCGTCAAGCTATTACTGCTGCCGGTATGGGATGCCGTGCCGCAATCGATTGCGAACGTTGGTTAGCAAGTTTGGCTATCCAAGCTTAAATTTTGAACGAACTATTTCTAAGAATGAGCCACGAACCCATTTGCCCGCCTCCGACTAAAAAGCTCGGTTTTCTCGACCGTTACCTGACCCTGTGGATTTTTCTTTCGATGGGGCTTGGCGTTGCAATTGGTGCGCTTTGGTCCGGGACGCAAGACTTCCTGAACCAGTTTCAGGTCGGCACGACGAATATCCCGATCGCCATTGGATTGATCGTCATGATGTATCCGCCGCTGGCGAAAGTACGTTATGAGGAAATGCCGCGGGTGTTCCGTAATTTCAAGATACTCGGCCTATCGCTGGTGCAGAACTGGTTGATCGGTCCCGTGTTGATGTTTGTCCTGGCGATTCTGTTCCTGCAGGACCACCCCGAATACATGACGGGCGTCATCTTGATTGGCTTGGCGCGCTGCATTGCGATGGTCATCGTCTGGAACGAACTGGCGGATGGCGACAACGAGTACGCTGCCGGGTTGGTCGCATTTAACAGCGTTTTTCAGGTCATCTTTTTCAGCGTGTATGCCTGGTTTTTCATTACGTATCTGCCGGGCGTGTTTGGCCTCGAAGGCAGCGTGGTGGCCATCACGATGGGAGAGGTCGCCACGAGCGTGCTGATCTACCTCGGTATCCCATTCTTTGGCGGCATGTTGACGCGTTTTATCGGCGTGAAACTGAAAGGCCGCGACTGGTATGAGCAGACCTTCATCCCCAAGATCAGCCCGCTGACCTTGATCGCGCTGCTCTTCACGATCGTGCTGATGTTCAGCTTCAAGGGTGATAAAATCATCGAATTGCCGCTGGATGTCCTGCGTATCGCCATCCCGTTGACCATCTACTTTGCGATCATGTTTGTGGTGAGCTTCCTGATGGGTAAATGGGTCGGTGCGGATTACAGTAAAAGCGTCACGCTCAGCTTCACGGCGGCCAGCAACAACTTCGAGCTGGCGATTGCGGTGGCGGTCGCGGTCTTTGGCATTGACTCGGGGGTGGCGTTCGCGGCGGTCATTGGACCGCTGGTCGAAGTGCCGGTCATGATTGCCCTGGTAAACCTCGCATTCTGGTTCCGCCGCCGGTTGTTTGGCGGTCGAACGGTGGAGCCAGCCGAGGCGTGAACTTTTAACGTTAGCGTAGTAAACAAAAGAGCGGTTTCGCGCGTGAACGTTAGGCGCGCGAAACCGC